>JANXMD010000721.1 GCA_025354845.1 Verrucomicrobiota bacterium
CGTTTCCTTCTCCGGGCCACGCACCCCCGCGTTGCGCAGCGCTCCGGAATTCCTGTCCAAGGTCGGCGAAGTCAGCGCCGCCCTTCGCGCCGCCAAGACCCAAAGAACGGAAGTTCAAACCACAGATGGACACAGATAAACACAGATACCGTGAGAGATGCGTCGAAGGACCGTGGTTGAAAACGTTCACCCCTGGGTTTTTTGGGGTACCAGGGGCCGGTGCCCTATTGATCTGTGTTCATCTGTGTCCATCTGTGGTTTCGGCCTCCTTCAACGACCGAAATTAAGATGAAGCGCGCCTTCGACTCCCTACGCTGGCCGTTCGCAGTATTCCTTCTGGTTCTGGCCGCCTGGCACGGCGCGTGTGTCGGATTCAAGATTCCAGGTTATATCCTCCCCAAGCCGGCGACGGTGGCCGCCGCTGTTTTGGAACGCCACGAGAACCTGATCCACGCCTTCCAGATCACCGCACTGGAAGCCGCGGGGGGATTCCTGCTGAGCATCGTCGGAGGGATCAGCATCGCCCTCGTGTTTGCACAGTCACCCGTGATCCGACGTTCGCTGTATCCGTACACGCTGGTGCTGCAGACCGTTCCGATCGTTGCGGTGGCGCCACTCATCTTGATGTGGTTCGGATCGGGAATCCGCTCGGTGATGGGGGTGGCGTTTATCATTTGCCTGTTTCCCATTATCGCCAACACCACCCAGGGGTTGGTGAGCGTGCCGAGAAATCTCATGGACCTGTTCCGCATGGCCAACGCCTCACGGGCCAAGACCCTCTTCCGTCTCCAACTCCCCCACGCGGTACCCTCGCTTTTCACCGGATTGCGCATCTCCTCCGGCATCTCGGTGATCGGCGCGATCACCGGCGAACTGTTCGCCAGCTCCAACGCCGTGGGCCAGGGCGGGCTCGGCTACTCAATCACCTACGCCAACAGCCAGCTCCAGACCGACTACCTATTTGCCCTGGTGCTCACAGCGAGTGTCCTGGGGTTCCTGTTCTTCTTCCTCGTGGTCGGACTCGAGTGGTGGTTCCTGCATCAGTGGCATGAATCGGCCCTCAAACCCGATGCCGAATAGCCCCGGATTCCGAGTTCATTTCCAGTTTAATCCCGCGACCCCATGCTTCGACAAAAGACTCCTGAAGGCTGGTTCCTCATTCGACATCCCGACCACGCCGCCCTGGCCGGGCAGTTCGCGCAGGCGTGGGGCAACGACCATTTCCGGAAGCCAGAGCCGTTCGTCGACTGGGCCGAAGGGGTGCGGCGTCACGACGATGGCTGGGCGGAGCGCGATCGCACGCCCACCATCACCTCGGCTGGAAAACCGAGCGCCTTTGGTGCGGATCTGGTCGGCGGGTACACCGCCTTCGAGGAAATCGATCTTCCCGAGTACCTGGGCGTGCGCGGCAAGGCGATGGAGATCGTCGCCGGGGACAATGCGTACGCCGCAATCCTGATCTCCATGCACACGTGCAATCTCCTGACCGAGCATGCGGACCGCTCCACCATTCGTCCCGAGCAGCTGGTTCTCCTGGACGAATTCGTTACCAAACAACGCCATCGGCAGCTCGAACTCCGGGCCGAGGCCGCGGATTCTGGGCGATTTTCGGACGCAGATCTGACGGTGGAACGGCTCCTCGAGAATTTCCGACTCCTCCAGGCCTGTGACAATCTTTCGCTGCTCTCCTGCGTCGACTTCGAAAAGCCTGCCACGCTGCTGCATTCCCTGCCCCTGAACGACGGATGCACCAGCGGCGTGACGGTTCAACGCTCGGCACTCCGCACCTTCCGATTGGACCCGTGGCCCTTCGCCGTGGACTCGCTTGAGCTTGAGATCCCGGGCCGACCGGTTTCCGGTGATCTCTTTCCGAATTCCAAAGCACTTCAGGAACGATACGCCGCGGCCCCCTCGACGATGCTTAGCGTTCGAATTCATCCATGAACCGCCGCGTTTCGCGCTTAATCACGGGATGGATGGCGATCCTTGGCGCCGTTCGTTTGGGAGCTGCCGATCTCACGCGGCTCTCGTTCCAGCTCGACTGGCATCCCAATGCCCAGTTCGCTGGTTTGCTGCTTGCCCAGCATCGGGGCTGGTACCGTGACGCCGGAATTGAGGTCACGTTTGTGCCGGTCGATACGGAGATGAAGGTGGTTGCCACGGTAACTTCCGGGGGCGCGTGGCTAGGCTGTTCCGAAAGCGGTGTCCTGATCGCCGCCCGGGCCGGCGGCGCACCGATTCGAGTCCTCGGCACGATGCTCCAGGGAAGTCCGATGGGACTCCTCAGTCTCCGCGCACAGGGGTTTAACACTCTCAAAAAACTCCGCGGGCACCGCATTGGGATCCATCCCGACGGCCGCAAGGCGCTCGAGTTGGTCCTGGCCCACGACGGACTGAAACCATCCGATTTCACCATCGTGGAGAAGGAGCACGACCTGACGCCCCTGCTGAACGGGGACTGTGACGCCGTTCAGGGATACTCCATCGACGAGGCGGTCGCTCTCCAGGCCCGCGGGACGGCCATCGACTTTCTCCCCTTCCACGAGCACGGATACCGCGCCTACTCCCAGGTCTATTTTGGCGCCGAGCGGTTCGTGAAGGAGCACCGCGATCTGGTGACCCGGTTTCTTGAAGTGTCGAATCGCGGGTGGCGTGCCGCCATCTTGGATCCCGGCGGCTCGAGTCGCATCGTGGTCGAGCAGTTCGCACCGACGCTGGACCGCGACTATCAGCGACGATCGCTCGAAGCAGTGGGGCGTCTGGCCATTCTGGAAACCGGAATCGACGGTCTCGGCAGGATGCGTCCGGAGACCTGGAATCAGGCCCTCGCCAATTTCAGTCGCTGGCAGGTGGTGACCCCAGCCCTCGGCGATTCCTGGATCGACTACACGCTGATTCCGCCGCCGCCCAGGGGCCCTCCGGGGAAAGCGCCGTGATCCTCCGCCTGCTCCATTTTTCGCCCAGCACCGCCACCGGACGGCACGACAGCCATCGCGCCTCCCTTGGGTTTGTCCATTTTGCCCGCGCAGCCGTCGTGGGACTGCCAATGCCGGTTCAGGTGGAACTGGTTTGGGCGCTTCCAGCAATTCGCACCAAATCGGCAGCGCAGGCGTTGCTGACCGGCGCCGACCTGCTCGTGATCGCCTCCCCCACCTACGCCCAGGGCTCTCCGTGGTTTGTTCGACGCTTCCTGGAGTTGGGCGCCGGACTCCAGCTCTGGGGCGGACTGGGAACCGCGTTC
>JANXMD010000733.1 GCA_025354845.1 Verrucomicrobiota bacterium
ACGGGGGTAGCGGTCGACCCGAAGGTGGCGAAGGCAACAGAAAAGGAAGAGGCGGGCTGGGTGGCGAGGTGAGGGGTCCAAACCGGTGAGTCGCTTCGCTCCCCACCGGACTCCACAGGGGGCTACGGTAGCCGCTGACGGGAGGAAGCGGATCCCACCGGTTGTGAAATGGCCCCCGTTCGTCGATTCGGGTGCAGTTCGAGTGGGAGCCAATCCGCCTCGTTCCCTCGGCGGCTACGATCGGCGTTCCGGAGAACCGCGGGAAAAGGAATCGTTCAAGCGCAGGCCTTGGGAGTTCGATGGAATAGGTGGAAGCCTCGGTGCCGTGCCGCGGAGGCTGCTTTCGCTGCCATGTTCATCAAGACGCCTTTCTCGACGCCATTCCGCGGGTTGTGGGTGGGCGCTGCCATGCTGCTGTTGGGGCGACTCCTTGTGGCTCAAGTTTCGCCGCTTCCAAACGGGGTGTTTCCGTTTCGCAACACGGCATTGGGTGAGAACTCCCTGGCTTCCATCGATCTGAGCGGGGACTTTCTCTCACGGGCGCCCGAGAGCGCGATGAATGTCGCGGTGGGGTACGCTGCCCTACTCTCGAACACCACCGGCTATCGCAACGTGGCGGTCGGGGCGTTCGCGCTGGGAGCCAATGTGTCCGGCCATGGGAACGTGGCGATTGGACGAAGTGCTCTGGGGGCCAGCGTCGGAGGTGCAGAAAATACGGCCATCGGGGACCAGGCCCTGCCTTGGCTGCAGTTGGGCTCGGGGAACATAGCGATCGGAAGTTCCACGGGTGCGTGGCTGACCAATGGGTCCGACAATATTTACGTGGGTACGACTTCGGCGTTCCCGGGTGGCCAACAGGTGGCAGAGAGTGGAACGATTCGAATCGGAGACGTCGATGGACGCCATCGGGCCCTTTTCCTGGGAGGTGTTCAAGATGCAGCGGATTCCAGAGCGTGGCCGCTGGCGATCCGCAAAGATGGACGGGTGGTTCGGCTTACTTCGCTCCCGGAAATGCCGGGAGGGACTCCCGTCGTGGTCGATGCAGCGGGGCATCTTGGACGAGGTGGGATCGGGGTCGAAACCTCAACTGGCCAGCCAACGGGTCCTGTTTCCGGGTCCATTTTGATGCTTCGCAGCGGCTCTCCGGCGCCAGAGGGATTTACGCGACTCGGAGTCTTGAAATCGGAGTATCGCGACGCTGCAGCCGTGGCGAAGGAGATCGCCTTCGACGTCTACGTGAAGCCGTGAATGGGTGCCGCTTCGGGTGCCGTTGTCCCGCCTCTTCCCTATGAACCAAGGCCGGAGCAGCACGCATTCCAAATCGAATCGGGGTCGTCGATCCTGGACCCCCCCTCTTGTGGCTGAGCTTCAGACTCTGCTGCCTTCCTATCAGTTTCTGGAGCTGATCGGTCGAGGTGAGGTGTCCGCCGTCTACCATGCCGTCCAGCGCGAGAAGAATCGCGCTGTGGCCATTAAGGTTCTCCCGTCAGATTTGGTTTCATCGGCCGGCACGGGGGTTGTCGAACGATTTCATCGGGACGCGAAGGCCATCTTGGGACTTTCACATCCGGGTATCGCCGCCGTGTACGAACAGGGTGAAGTGGGGTTGCTGTTTTTCGTTGTCATGGAATTGGTCGAAGGCACAGACCTCGCCCGGTATTTGCGGGTCCATGGAAGACTGAGTCAGTCCGAGTCGGTGGACATCGCGGTCCAACTTTGCGACGCACTCGAAGTTGCGCATCAGCGCGGGGTGGTTCACCGGGACATTCGGCCGGCGAATGTTCTGCGGGAGGGCTCGGGCCGCGTGAAGATCGTGGACTTTGGACTGGCAAGGGATCCTGACAGTCCTTCGGCGGCCGTCGATGCAAGCGACTTCGCCGCACCCGAGATTTCCGATCCGGGAGCCGTGGTGGATGGCCGTGCCGATCTCTACTCGCTGGGTGTCACCCTGTACCAACTCCTGACCGGTGACGTGCCGCGGGAATCTTGGACGCCGCCCAGCCAGACGGCGGAGGTGGATCCCCGTCTCGATGCGATCATTGAGCGGGCGATCCGGCCCAATCCCGAGGAACGATATCCGTCTGCGGCGGAATTTCGACGCGACCTGAAGGCGATTGAGGACCATCCCCTTGCCGGTCTCTGGCGTCGTGGACGTTGGAGGATTCCTGCCGTGGTGGGCGGCATTCTGTTGTGCGTTGTGGTCGCCGTTGCCTTCTGGCGCGGCCGCCGCGAAGGCGTCCTTACAGAGACGCGATCGGTCCCCGAAATGAGTGCAACCGACGTTGACGGGATCGAGGTGCCCGACGGTGGGAATCTCGTCGATCCCGATGAAACCACCGTGGAGTTCTGGGCTTTGCCGGACCTCGCGGGATGGGGATCACTCTTTTCGCTCGGCGGCAACGGAGCCGTCCGCTCCCTGTCGGCACTTGCCGGTTCCTTGGGTCACGGCGGAAGTGAGACCCGCTGGGATTTCGGCGCTCTCTCGCTGGCCGGACGTATGACCGCACCCGGTCTTCCCCAAACTCCAGGGAGCTGGATGCACTTCGGCTTTGTCGCGAGTCGATCCAAGGGGGAAATGCGGATCTACACCAACGGGGCGCTGTTTGCGTCGAAGCCGGGTGCCGGTCGTGTGGTTCCGTCCACCAATCGCTCGCTGTGGATCGGTCGATCGGAGCAGGGGGCCATGCGGGGCTCGCTCACAGAGTTTCGTGTCTGGAATCGGGCGCGATCCGAACAAGAGATCCGAGGCGACTACCGAAAGGAGTTGAAGGGTACCGAGCCTGGCTTGGTTCTTTATCTGCCGTTAAAGGAAGGCCGGGGTCTCGTCGCGACCAACCGCGCGGCGGCAACGGGACCGAAATACAACGGTGTGCTTCGTGGAAACCCTTCCTGGACCACGCGTCAGGATCCGGTTCGCGCCCGCGCCGTCCCGGCCAGCGAATCCGCCGGCTCGCTTGCAAGAAAATCTGAGACCGACGAGTCGCTCGGCGACGTTGATCGTTTCAAGGAACGACAAGGGGGCGTGCAAAGGCGTGATGAGGGTGGCGCGGTCGGTGTTGAAGCCAAGAAGCGATCGCTTGGTGGCCGCAACGACAGGGATCTGGGTCTCGGGTTAAGCGATCCCTCGGGAAGGAAGCGAGCCTTGGAACCAGGACTAGTGCGAAGCGAGGAAGCCTCGTCGAATCGGATTCGAAGTATGCCGGCAGAAGTCCAGGCATCGCTGATGCGGACAG
>JANXMD010000807.1 GCA_025354845.1 Verrucomicrobiota bacterium
ATCACAAGTTCGACCCGATCCCGCAGCACGACTACTACCGGATTAAGGCGGTGTTCGATGGCATCCACCACGGCGACCGGTCCATCCTTCCAGCATCCGCGCTCGCCATCCGAAAACAGCGCAAGTCCGAGTTGGATGCCGACCGAACCAAGCTCGTGCAGGCGCTTACCGCCCTCGACACCGAAGCGGCGCTACGCGTGCGGAAGCTCTTCCGGAAAGCCGAGTCGACTGAGCCCGCGCCTCCGCTGGTAATCGAGCCGCGCTTCCGCTGGAATTTCGCGGAACCTCTCGCACCGACCCAGGGCCGTTTACAGGGAGGCGCGCGAATCGCCGAGGGCAGGCTCGTTCTCGATGGTGCGGGCTCCTATCTGGTGTCCGAACCCATCCCCACGGCGCTGCCGGAAATGACCCTGGAGGCTTGGGTCCGCGTCGCCGACCTCAATCAACGGGGCGGTGGGGTGGTGTCGCTAGAGACCCCGGATGGAGGACGTTTCGATGCCATCGTTTTCGGGGAACGGGAGGCTCACCACTGGATGGCCGGCAGTGAAGGCTTCGCCCGCTATCGAGCGCTGGACGCCCCGGCGGAAACAGCCGGGCCGTCCGAAGCCGTTCACCTCGCCCTGACGCACTCCCGAGATGGCACGCTAACCCTGTATCGCAACGGCGCGGTTCTCGGAGCTTCCTGGCGACCCGCCTCCGGTGCCTCGCCGCTGGCAAGTGCGGCACCCACGCACGTTCTCATCGGCTCGCGCCACACCGGCGGCGGCAATGCTTTCTTCAAGGGGGAGGTCGAATCCGTCCGCGTCTACGAGCGTGCGCTGACCGGCGCCGAGGTCGCCGCCTCGTTTCATTCAGGCCCAGCGACACCGGCCATTCCATTAGTGCAGCGCCTCGCCATGCTGTCACCGACCGAACTGAAGCAGCGCAGCGACCTCACCAATCGCTTGGAGCGAATGGAGCGGGAACGCCGTGATCTGGAGTCAATCCCCCAGGGTTACGCCGCGAATCCCACCCAGCCCGGGCCCACACACGTTTTGCTGCGCGGTGAACCCGACAAGAGTCGCGAAACCGTGCTCCCGGGCGCCTTGTCGGCTGTGACGGGGCTGACTGCGGAACTGGGACTGACCGCTGACAGCCCAGAGTCTGAACGTCGCCGTCGCTTCGCGGACTGGGTCGCGAGCCCGGGGAACCCGCTGACGGCGCGGGCCATCGTCAATCGAATCTGGCATTACCATTTTCATCGCGGTCTCGCCGGCACTCCGAACGATCTCGGTAAAATGGGCGATCCGCCATCGCACCCCGAGTTGCTCGACTGGATGGCTGGGTGGTTCGTGGATCCGAAGGGAGGAAACTGGAGCCTCAAGCAGCTCCACCGGCTCATCCTCACCAGCGACACCTGGCAGCAGGCCTCCTCTCCGGTCCCAACCAACGCGATCGCCGTGGACGCAGAGAATCGCCTTCTGTGGCGCTTCACCCCGCGTCGACTGGAAGCCGAAGAAACCCGGGATGCGCTCCTTGCCCTCGGGGGCGAATTGAATCCGGCGATGGGCGGGCCAGGATTCCGCGCCTTTCGCCACGTCGGCAACGGCGGGCAGAACGAGTACTTCGCCGCCGATCTTCCCGGACCTGAATTCAGCCGACGAACCATTTACCGGGTTTCCGTCCACTCGGCCCGCGATCCGTTGCTGGACGCACTCGATTGTCCCGAGCTTTCGACCCGGACCGCGGTGCGTCCCAACACCACCACGCCGCTTCAGGCGTTGTCGCTGATGAACAACTCCATGGTCGTACGCCAGGCGGAACATCTGGCAACTCGCGCCCGGGCGGCATCGCACGGCCGCCTCGGATCCGCCGTCGACTGGATGTGGCGACTCGTGCTCAACCGGTCCCCGCGCCCGCAGGAGCGGCGGGATGCCGTGCGACTCGCCGGCGAACAGGATCTCACTCAAGTTGCCTGGGTGCTCCTGAACTCCAACGAATTTATCTTCGTTCGCTGACTCCGCCACGCCCCTTTTCACCATGAGCCCACTCAATCGACGCGACTTCCTCTCCCACACGGGATCGGGGATTGGCGGCCTCGCGCTCAGCTGGCTGCTGCATGAGGAGGCGCGTGCCGCGGGAAGCGCCATCGCGTCCCCGTACGCGCCGCACACGCCGCGGGCGCGTGGCCGGGTGAAACGGGTCATCCACATTTGCGCGCTGGGTGGCGTGTCACACGTCGACACGTTTGACCACAAGCCCGAGCTGGCGCGTCGGCACGGCCAGGATTCCGGTCGCAAGTTCGACACCTTTTTCTCGCAGCCCGGCACATTGCTGAAGAGTCCCTTCGCCTTCCGCCGACACGGCGCCTCAGGACGCTGGGTGTCCGATCTGCTGCCACATCTCTCGGGATGCGTGGATGACCTCACCTTCATTCATTCCATGCGGAGCAAGAGCTCCAACCACACCCCGGCCACCTTCCTGATGAACTCGGGATTCACCTTCAACGGGTTTCCCAGCATGGGTGCTTGGATCAGTTACGGCCTGGGCTCGGAGAACCAGAATTTCCCGGCCTACGTCGTGCTGCCGGATCCGCGTCAACTTCCGGCGGGGGGATCGATCAACTGGACCAACGGCTTCCTCCCCGCCGTACATCAGGGAGTCGCGTTTCGGAGCAGCGGCGAGGAACCAATCGCCGACCTATCCACGCCCGCCTCCGTTTCCACGACAAAGCGCCAGGCGGGCCTCCGCCTGCTTCAGTCCCTGAACTCCGAGGACGCTTCGCGCCACCCCGGGGACTCCGCACTCGCGGCGCGCATCCGCGCCTACGAATTGGCGGCGCAGATGCAACTCAGCGTTCCCGGGCTCGCGGACCTCCGCGGTGAATCCGACGCCACCCGCAGCGCCTACGGACTGGATCACGCCAACGGCCCGACCGCGGCCTTTGCGCGCAATTGCCTCCTCGCGCGCCGTCTGAGCGAGCGCGGCGTGCGCTGCGTTCAGGTGTTCAATGGCGGGCAATTCGGCTCTCCCCGGATCAATTGGGACGGCCACGAGGACATCGTTGAAAACCACCGCAAGCAGGCACTGGTAATGGATCAACCCGTGGCAGCGCTGCTGCACGATCTCAAGCAACGCGGCCTGCTCGACGAAACCCTGCTGCTGTGGACCACTGAGTTCGGTCGCACACCGATCACCCAAGGGATAAACGGCCGCGGCCGCGACCATCATCAGCATGGCTTTACCATCTGGATGGCCGGCGCTGGGGTGAAGCCGGGCTTTGCTTTCGGGGCCACCGACGACATCGGCTACGACGCCATCGAACATCCCGTCGAATTCTACGACATTCACGCCACCCTGCTGCATCTCATGGGTATGGATCACACCAAGCTCACCTTTCGCCACAACGGCGTGGATCGACGGCTCACCGATGTCCATGGCGAAGTGGTTGACGGAATCCTCGCCTGAGCGTCCTTCTGGTTCCTGCCATGTCCACCCCGCGTCAACCCCTCCGAGCTTCGATGGAGCGGCGTTTGACGAAGGGAGGGATTCTCGCCGCGCTGCTCCTGGGCTTCGGAAGCGCCTTTTTCGGCATCGCCGCAGCGGGGACCAATAGCGCCGCGGGCCACTGGGCGTATCAGCCGATTCGACGTCCCGCGCTGCCGAAGGTCGACGGGTCCGCTTCTGCAAATCCGATCGACCGCTTCGTCCGACACGGACTGGAAGTCGCGAGATTGAAGCCGGCGACTCCCGCAACGCATGAGGCGTGGCTAAGACGTGTGACCTATGATCTCACCGGCCTCGCTCCCTCGCCATTGGAACGCGATCGCTTCTTATCGGACACGCACCCCGATGCCCGGGCGCGGTTGGTCGACCGCTTGCTGGCCTCACCGCGTCATGGAGAACGCTGGGCACGGCACTGGATGGACGCCGTGCACTTCGCGGAAACCCACGGACACGATCAGGATCGAATCCGGACCAATGCTTGGCCGTATCGCGATTACCTCGTAGCGGCCTTCAATGACGACCGTCCCTACGCGCGTTTCGTCCAGGAGCAACTGGCAGCCGATGCCCTGTTCCCCCGCAATCCGGAGCTGATTCCCGCCCTCGGACTGGCCGCTGCCGGGCCTTGGGACGAGAGTTCGCTCCGTTGCATCCGCGAGGACGCATCCGATCGACAGGCCGCCCGCTACATCGACCGTGACGACATGGTCACGACGGTGATGCAAACCTTCATCAGCACCACGGTCCAGTGCGCACGATGCCACGACCACAAGTTCGATCCGGTTTCCCAACGCGAGTACTACGCATTGCAGGCCGTGTTCGCGGGCGTGGAACGGGCGAATCGAATCTACGATCGCGATCCGGAACAAAACCGCCTCCGTCAACAACTTCGTGCCGATCTGCGCCAGGTACGGACCGAGTCGGGTACGGCAACGGAGTTCCCCCGGTGGTGGACATCCATGGTCCGGAACGAAACCGCCGCATGGGAAACCTCCAGAGCCCGGGCGCTCATGACGTGGCGGATACAGGTCCCTGAACGCCTTGGTGCGAGCGCTGGATCGCGCCTCCAGGCGCAACCCGACGGAGTGATTGTGGCCGAAGGAACCCGTCCCGAGAGCGAGGACTATGAGCTAACTCTCCCCGCCAGCAGCGAGGCAATTCGTGCCATCCGATTGGAAGCTCTGGCCGACGCCTCGCTCCCCAAAGGCGGACCCGGGCGCCAGGAAAACGGGAACTTCCATCTTTCCGAGTTTGAGCTCTGGAGCGACTCGCAGCGGCTTCCCTTGGAACGGGCCACAGCTGACTTCAACCAGGACGGATGGGCCATTTCCGCCGCCATCGATGGTTCAGACAAAACGGCCTGGGGGATTCATCCCCGAGAGGGCATCAGTCACGTCGCCATTTTCATTCCGAAAACCCCAGCCTCACCGACTCCCGGGACCGGCCTGAGAATCGTGCTTAAACAACGCCATGGAGGCGGTCATCTTCTCGGCCGATTCCGGCTCTCGATTTCGACCGACGCGGCGGCCGAATTGGTGGAGCTCCTGCCGCAACCGTTGGAGGCCACGCTTGCCACGCCAGCCGCCGCCCGCTCCCGAAATCAGCAAATCGAACTGGCTCGCTGGGTCCTTACACATCGGTTGGAATCCGAACTGGCCGCCCTGTCCCCACCCGAACTCGTATTCGCCCTAGCGGCGGATTTTGATCCCGACGGCGGACTTAAGCCGGTGACCGAGCCCCGGCCAGTCAGCGTGCTTCGCCGTGGCGAATTCAGTCACCCGCTTG
>JANXMD010000814.1 GCA_025354845.1 Verrucomicrobiota bacterium
CTGGCTTCTTCCGTACGCTGGGAGTACTAAGCTTTTCGTCTGCCCGAGCACACACAACGTGATCCGTACCAATCGCGGTATCGCACCCTACACCTTTGAGCCCGGTTTGGTGGATTTGTTCCGCATGGCGGGTCGGCGCACAGGACCAGGCATGAGCTATCAGGGATTTGGCTTTCTTGGGGTCGGGGTGGACACGTCGGAGGAGATTCCGGTCTACGGTGGCATGCGAATTCTTAATGGCATCCGCAAAGGGATGAACAACGTTCAAACTTATCAACATTTTCATAACGCATTTGGACTGAAAGGAACGATTCCGGGAGCGGCGCAGCTCTGGATTGTCATGGATGACACGTTGCCCGGCCTTTGGTACTATCCCGACGAGCCCGACAATCACGGCTCCGCGGGAGCGCACGTTGGCTTTTGTGATGGTCACGTCGAATGGGTGCCGCAAAGCAGGTACGTCCGGAGCTACGAGCTCTCCCAGGACGAGAATCGGACTGGAATCCCACTGACGTGGTGACGTGGCCGCCCAGAACAGATCTTGGCGCCCATCGGTTCGCCAATCGGTGACGGAGTATTTCTTCCAGTCTTCGCGGGCACCATGGGTCAGACCTGTAAAGTCTACATTTAATGGCATCTTGACTCGCAGCGGCCTCGCCATCCCTCCTCAATTCATCGTCAGGATCTAAATGTCATTGTATAGAAATGATCCCAGGTGCCCTCCGATCCGGTGAGCGACGCTGTCAGCTGCGCTGTTTCTCGGAATGGTGAGGTTCATAATCTATCTCGAAGGCTCATCAACCGTAGCTACGCCTGGCTCCCAGACATTCAGCTCGATCCGGCGCCATGAAAAAGAAGTGGGTCTCTCTTTCTCTTCTAGTCGTCGCCATCCTTGTAGGCGGTGGGTTGGGCGTTCATCGCCTTCGGACTAGCCACCGGGATGGGATACCTCTACGTGACGCCGACGGATCGGTCGAGAGCGAGAGATTGAAGGATGTCCCGGAATTCCACCGAGATGCTCGAGATGGCAGGCCTTCAGTGGCAAACGTTGGTGGTTCGCCGAGCAGGGTCGTGTTGGAGAAGATTGATGCTGTTGTCAAAGATCAAATCTTCATGAGAAATGCCGCTCTAACCCTTGATGGAAACGCAGCGAGAGGGCCAAACGGGTCAGTCCTCACTATTGACATAAAAGAAGGGGTTGCGACGGTTTTGGAATGCCAAGGGCGCTGAGAATTGAGTACGAAGCCGCGGTCTACCACGTCATGAGTCGTGGTGATCGGCGAGAGGCCATTTTTCTGGATTCCGCAGATCGGGAACGATTCCTTCAAACTCTCGAAGAGGCTTGCGAAAAGACAGGGTGGCAGGTGCATGCGCTCTGTCTAATGAACAACCATTTCCACCTCGTCATCGAGACGCCTAGTGGAAATCTCGTTGTCGGGATGAAATGGCTTCTCGGGACCTACACCTCACGGTTCAACCGGCGGCACAAGCTCATTGGGCATCTCTTCAGCGGTCGCTACAAGGCCCTGGTGATCGACGCCGACACGCCCGGTAATCTGCGCACGGTTTGTGACTACGTTCACCTGAATCCGGTTCGCGCGAACTTGTTGAAGAAGGACCAAGAACTTCGCGATTTCCCGTGGAGCAGCTATCCGCAGTACCTCCTTCCTCCCCGAAAGCGCTGGCCGTGGCTCCGAGTGGACCGACTTCTGGGAGAAATGGGATTCCCAGGCGAAAGTGCCGCATCTCGGAAGGGGTTCGCGAAGTACATGAATGACCGGACGATGCAGGAGTTGGAAGTTGAGGACTGGAAGAAGATTCGCCGCGGCTGGTACTTCGGAGCGGATTCCCTGAAAGCGGAACTGCTGCAACGGGCAACGCAGCGCGTCGGAGCCAATCAGTATGGCGTTGAACGGCGGGAAGTGGCGGAAGCGAAGGCGGATCGGCTGGTGCGGGAAGGACTGGTGCGGATCGGTTGGTCCGAAGCGGACCTTTCAAGGCAACTCAAAGGGGATCCAGAGAAAGTTCGCATCGCCCGCGTCCTGCGGGAACAAACGACCGTTTCCCTGGCGTTGACTGCCGCCCGACTCAAAATGGGGAGCTGGACCTACGTCTCAAACCTCCCAAGCCAATCGAGAAGAAGGTAATCGGTGTCGAAGTATCAATAGTGAGGACTGACCCCTTTTTCCTGACCCCTTTTTCTGCGTGGACACCGCCAAGCTGACGCCGTTGGACCCACGGCCGGTGGAGATCGTCAACCGGATCGCGTTGCTCTACGCCGTGGAGGCCGATGCCCGGTCCCGGAACCTGACCCCGCACCAGCGGTTGGAACTGCGACAAGCCAAGAGTCGCCCGGTTATGTGCGCGCTCCGAGAGCGGATCGTGGAGATCCGGCAGGCGATCCCGCCAGGCGACGCCCT
>JANXMD010000837.1 GCA_025354845.1 Verrucomicrobiota bacterium
GCCGCGAGCAGTTCGTCGAAGAGTCGCTCAAGGGCTGGATGCGGCACCTTCTCGAGGCCAAGCGGCGGTTCGCGCATCTCTCCGACGCGGCCACGCAGGGCGGCCACCTGTTCGGCGCAGAGATGGGCGTGATAGCTGTAGGCCATCTTCAGCTCGTACACCGGTTCCGCGGTCAGGCGCGCGATAAAGATCTGGTGGAGGCGCTTCAAGACATAGTGATGGCATTTGAGTCGTCGCACACTTTCTTCAACCGACAGTCCCGGCCGGCCCGCTTCAGTGATGGTGCCCAGGCCGACGAGGGGAGGGAGACCGCGGTAGGTCTGGTAGGCCTCAAGGCGGCGTTCGACGACCGCATCGGGTGCGCTGGAATCGGCGTGCATGACGCCCAGACTCCTAGCGCGTTCCGGCGACGGCGACAAACCCGCTCTTGCGGACGATTCACGCGGAATGAGCATCCGACCCTTTTCATCCACTTCTCCCCCGCTATGCTCGCCGGACATGTCCGCCTTCGAACTTGTGTCCCAGTACGCCCCGGCCGGCGACCAGCCGGCGGCGATTCGGCACCTGACGGCGGGCCTGCAGCGCGGCGAGCCGCATCAGGTGCTGCTCGGCGTCACCGGTTCAGGCAAGACTTTCACGATTGCCAATCTGATTCGGAACGTGAACCGGCCGACGCTGGTGCTTTCCCACAATAAGACCCTCGCCGCTCAGCTCTACGCCGAGTTCAAGGCCTTCTTTCCCAACAACGCGGTCGAGTACTTCGTCAGCTACTTCGATTTCTATCAACCGGAGGCCTACATCCCGCGCACCGATACCTTCATTGAGAAGGACAGCAGCGTGAACGAGGACATCGAACGGCTGCGCCTCTCCACCATGAACTCGCTGCTGAGCCGGCGTGATGTGATCGTCGTGGCGAGCGTGTCGTGCATCTACGGCATCGGCAGCAAGGATGACTATGAGAGCATGGTGATCCCCTTGCGAGTGGGACAGTCGATCGCTCGAAATACTCTGCTGGAAAAACTGGTGGGCATTCAGTACGCGCGGAACGACTACGATCTCACGCGCGGCAAGTTTCGCGTCCGGGGCGACGTCGTGGAACTGCATCCGGCCTACTCCGAGGATGCCCTGCGCATTGAGTTTTTCGGTGATGAGATCGAGCGGTTCACGCGGTTTGATCCCCTGACCGGTGAGGCGCTCGAGGCGCTCGAGGCAGTAAACATCTTTCCGAGCAAGCAGTTCGCCACCCCGCAGGAAAAGGTCAATCGGGCTCAGCTCAGCATCCGGGAAGAGCTGGGGGATCGCATCGCGTGGTTCGAAAAGCAGGGCAAGCTGCTGGAGGCGCAACGGATCAAGATGCGCACCGAATTCGACCTGGAGCAGCTGCAGGAGCTGGGCTTCTGCTCCGGCATCGAGAATTACTCGCGCCACATCGCCGCGCGACCGCCTGGATCCCGCCCCGGGGTGCTGCTGGATTTCTTCCCTCAGGATTACCTGATGGTGATCGACGAATCCCACACCACGTTGCCCCAGGTCGGCGGCATGTACGCCGGTGACATGGCGCGCAAGAAGGTACTGGTGGAACATGGCTTTCGTCTGCCCAGTGCACTCGACAACCGCCCCTTGGCCTTTGAGGAATTTCGCAAGCTGGCAGGTCAGGCGCTCTACGTCAGCGCCACGCCGGGTCCCATGGAGATCGAATGGGCTGGACCGAAAAATGTGGCCGAGCAGATCGTGCGTCCCACCGGACTCGTGGATCCCGAGGTCGTACTGCGACCGCTCTCCGGGCAGATTGATGACCTTTTGAATGAGGCTCGTGAACGGGTGGAGCTGGGTGAACGGGTGCTCGTCACCACCCTCACCAAGCGGACCGCTGAGGAGCTCACCGACTACCTGCGCGATCTCGGTGTGAACGTGCGGTATCTTCATAGCGAAATTGATGCGATCGAACGCGTCGAAATCCTCCGGGCGTTGCGCAAGGGAGAGTGTGACGTGCTGGTGGGAATCAACCTCCTGCGTGAAGGACTCGACCTCCCCGAGGTGTCGCTGGTGGCCATCCTCGACGCTGACAAGGAGGGCTATCTACGCAGCGCCACCAGCATCTTTCTGCTCTCCGACCTTCAGCCGCACGTGGAGTATGTTGTTCGAGCCGGCGGCGGAATCGAGGTGGCCCCGTGATGCTGCGGGGGCTCCGTCTGACGAGCGCCACCTCGTCCGCCGCCGGTCCACGTTTCGCCGAC
>JANXMD010000011.1 GCA_025354845.1 Verrucomicrobiota bacterium
GCGCGACGGGCCTCGAGCACGGTCTGGACGGCCACTTCGCCGACGCCCTTGATGGCTGCGAGACCAAAGCGGATGGGGGGAAACCCTTCCGCCTTTTCGGCATCGGACGCCTTCGCCACCGGGGCGAACATGACGTCCGATTCGTTTACATCAGGACCAAGAACATGGATCCCAAATCCCTTCGCCTCCGCGATGTACTGCGCGAGCTTCGCCAGGTCAGCCTGGTCGTTGGTCATCATCGCGCTGAGAAACTCCACCGTGTGGTTCGCCTTCAGATAGGCGGTCTGGTAGGCGACGACGGCGTAGGCGGCGGCATGCGATTTGTTGAAGCCGTATCCGGCGAATTTCTCGAGGAGGTCGAAGACTTCGTTGGCCTTCGCGGCCGAGATTCCGTTCTTCGTGGCGCAGCCTTCGACGAACGTCGCGCGCTGCTTCTCCATCTCCTCAAGCTTCTTCTTGCCCATCGCTCGGCGCAGCAAATCGGCGCCACCGAGCGTGTAGCCCGCCAGCACCTGCGCGGCCTGCATGACCTGTTCCTGGTAGATCAGGACGCCGTAGGTTTCCTTCGAGACCGGCTCCAGAAGCGGGTGCGGATACTCCACCGGCTTGCGGCCGTGGCGGCGCTCGATGAAGTCGGGAATCAGGTCCATCGGACCGGGGCGGTACAGCGACACGAGCGCCGTGATGTGCTCGACGCTGGCGATCTGGAAGCGCTTGCAGAGATCGCGCATGCCACCCGATTCCAACTGGAACACGCCCAGCGTCTGGGCGTTGTTCAGGAGCTCGTAGGTCTTCGCGTCATCCAGTGGAATGGCATCCAGGTCGATGGTGACTCCACGGGCCTTCGCCACCAACTCGACCGTATTGCGCAACACCGTCAGGGTCTTGAGACCCAGGAAGTCCATCTTCAGCAGGCCGAGATCGCCCACTGGGCCCATCGCGTATTGGGTCACGATGCCACCGTCGTCGTCCTGCTTCAGCGGCAGCAGGTTCACCAGCGGCTGCGCGCCGATGACCACGCCCGCTGCGTGGACTCCTGCGCTGCGGGCCTGGTCCTCCAGGATCAACGCGGTGTCGATCAGCTCCCGCGTTACTTCCTCCGACTGGTAGGCAGCCTTGAGATCCGCGCTCTTCTCAAGTGCGTCCTTCAGGCCCCACTTCACGTCGGTGATCATCTTCGCGAGGCGGTCGCACTCGCCAAAGCTTAGACTCATCACGCGACCAACGTCGCGGATCACCGACTTCGCGCCCATCGTTCCGAAGGTGATGATCTGCGCCACCGCGTCGCGGCCGTATTTATTGCGGACGTACTCGATTACTTCCTGGCGGCGGTCATCCGCGAAATCGATGTCGATGTCCGGCGGGCTGACGCGCTCGGGATTGAGGAAGCGCTCGAACAGCAGGCCGTAACGGAGTGGATCGACGTTGGCGATCTCCAGCAGGTAGGTGACGATCGAGCCTGCCGCTGAACCACGCGCGACACACGAGATGCCCTTATCGCGGCCCCAGCGGACGAAGTCGCCAACGATAAGAAAGTACGAGACGTAGCCGGTCATCTCGATGACCCCGAGCTCCAGGTTGAGCCGGTCGAGGATCTGCTTCAACGCCGACTCAATTTCCTCAGGCGTAGGCGGCTTCGGTTCAGCGATCGTGCCCTCCTCCGCGGCGACCGCCACCGGAGCCGGAAGCAGAAATCCTACACGTCGCGGATCGTGGATCCGCTCGATCACCACTTCGCCGTTTTCGACGCGGGCATCGATCGTGTAACGCATCTTAAGTCCGTCGCAGAGAAGCTTCCGAAGATAGCCCTCGCGGGTCCACACCTCGGGCGGCTGGAACACGGGATAGTGCTCCGCCCCTTTTCCAAAACGGATCTGCACGTCGCACTGTTCGGCCACCGCCAGCGTGTTGATCACGGCGTCGGGCGTCTCGTGGAAGATCGCCTTCATCTCATCCCCCGAGCGCAGATAAAACTGCGCCTCCTGGTAACGCATGCGCTTGGTGTCAGAAAGCTGCGCCTGGGTGCCAATGCAGATGAGGCAGTCGTGGGCGCGCCAGTGGCCCTTTTCGACGTAATGCACGTCGTTCGAGGCCACCGTTTTCAGGCCGAATTCCTTGGCCCAGGGAATCAGGGATCGATTGACCTTCGCCTGTTCCGGAATCCCGTGGTTTTGCAGCTCCAGGAAGTAGTGCTCGGGGCCAAAAACCTGCTTGAACCAGTCAATGGTCGCCCGGGCCTTGGTCTCATCGCCCTTCAGGATGTGCTCCGACAACTCGCTGGCCAGGCAGCCGGAAAGCGCCGTGATGCCCTCGGAGTGCCGCGCGAGGAGTTCCCTGTCGATGCGCGGCTTGTAGTAGTACCCCTCCAGGTTGGCAGCGGTGACCAGCTTGACCAGGTTCTTGTAGCCCGTTTCGTTGCGGGCCAGCAGCACCAGATGGTGGTAGATGTCGCGCATCCCGCTGCCCGGCTTCTTGTCGAGCCGACTGCCCGGGGCGACGTACACCTCGCAGCCCAGGATGGGCTTGATTCCGGCCTTCTTGGCAGCGGTGTAAAACTCGATCGCACCGAACATGTTGCCATGGTCGGTCATGGCCAGGGCCGGAAGCTTCAACTCGGTCGCTTTGGCCATCAACTTGTCCAGACGGCAACACGCATCGAGCAGCGAAAACTCGGTATGCAGGTGCAGATGAACAAAGTCAGACATGTGCGAAGACGAACCTCCGATCCGCCGGGGCGCCTGTCGAGGGCGGAGTGATTGGCCGTTCATGCGACCCTATCTGCGACCGCTCAACGCGCCCCTTCCCTGGCCCGATGAAAGGGGGCTTCCTTGGCTGACCCGATTCCCGTACGGTCTCCCGACCTATGCAGCAGACGAACGACCTGAGGGTGATCAGCACCCGCCGACTCCTCTCGCCGAAAGAGTTGAAGTCGGCCCTCCCGATGAGCGAGAGCGCCAACGCCTCGGTGGTGGCCGGACGCGCCACCGTGCAGCGCATCCTCCGCCGTGAAGACCCCCGATTGCTGGTCGTGGTTGGCCCCTGCTCGATCCACGATCCCAAGAGCGCGCTGGAGTACGCCGCCCGGTTGGCGACCCTTCAGCCGAAGGTCAGCGACCAATTGCATCTGGTGATGCGCGTTTACTTCGAGAAGCCCCGCACCACCATTGGCTGGAAGGGCCTGATCAACGACCCGCACATGGACGGCACCTACGACGTCGATTCCGGCCTGCGCACGGCGCGCAAGCTCCTGCTCGACATTGCCGAGCTGGGACTTCCGGCGGCGACCGAATTCCTCGACCCGATCGTGCCCCAGTACACCGCAGATCTGGTCAGCTGGGCCGCGATCGGCGCGCGCACCACGGAGAGCCAGACCCATCGCGAGATGGCCAGCGGACTTTCCATGCCGGTCGGCTTCAAGAATGGCACCGACGGCTCGCTGCAGATCGCGATCGACGCGATGCTTTCCGCCAAGCATTCGCACCATTTCCTGGGCATTGATCAGGAAGGTGCCGTGGCGGTGGTTCGCACCACCGGCAATATCGAAGGCCACGTGGTGCTCCGCGGCGGCCGCGCCCGCACCAATTTCGACGCCGCCAGCATCGCCGACGCCTCGACTCAATTGAAGAAGGCGGGCCTTCCCGACGGATTGATGGTGGACTGCTCCCATGCGAATTCGGGCAAGCAGCACGCGCGTCAGGAGGACGTCTGGCTGAATCTGATTTCGCAGCGCATTGAAGGGAGCCACCCCCTGATTGGCGTGATGATCGAGAGCCACCTGAGCGAGGGCAGTCAACCGATTCCGGCCGACCTGTCGCAACTCAAGTACGGCGTTTCCTTGACCGACGCCTGCCTGGGCTGGGAGGTCACTGAGCGGATGCTCCTCCACGGTGCCGAGCGGCTCCGCAGTGTCCGGGGCGCCTCGACGACGGTGGCCCAACCCTCGCCGGCCGCATGATTCCCCAGGCCCTCCACAACGGGCTTGTCCTCGCCGGCCTCGCCGCCGCGGCGATCATTGGCCTTTACGTGGTGTGGCAGATTACCAAGTCGCTGCTGAAGCTGCTGCTTTGGCTCATCCTTCTCGGTCTTCTGGGAACGGGCATCCTTTTCCTGCTGGGCCGGGCCGCCTGAGAAGTCCGAACGCGGGGCGTTTCGGCCTACTCGCCGATCAGATGCATCACCACCGATCGACGGTGTGGTGAGTGACGATGTTCCCACAGGTAGATCCCCTGCCAGGTGCCGAGAACGAGCCCGCCGTCGCGAAAGGGGATGCTGACGTTTACCGAGGTGAGTGCCGTTCGGATGTGGGCGGGCATGTCGTCCGGCCCCTCGCAGGAATGGACATGCGCAGGGTCCCCATCCGGCGCGAGCTTCGCGAAGAAGCGTTCCAGATCGGCGCGGACATCGGGATCTGCATTTTCCTGGATCAGCAACGAGGCCGACGTGTGACGGAGATGCAGCGTGCACAGGCCGGTCTTAAATCCCGACGCCGCCAAGCGACGGGCGACTTCCGAGGTGATTTCCACGAACCCGCGTCCACGGGTGCCGACACTCCATTCTTCAAGGGACTGCTGCATTTCGAGGAAGCGCCGACTTACAATTCCACCTGCATGCCGAGTTCCACCACCCGCCCCGCGGGCAGTCGGAAGAAGGTGGTGGCGCTCTGCGCATTGCGCGACATCAGCGCGAACAAACGCTCACGCCACAGCATCATGCCGCTGCGCTTCACCGGAATGATGGTCTCACGGCTGAGGAAGTAGGTGGTCTCGTGTTCCTTGAAATGAAGGCCGAGCCCCTCGCAGAGGCGCAGCACTTCGGGGACATTGGGTTCCTCCATGAACCCAAAGCAGGCGCGCACGCGCCAGAAACCGTGTCGCAGTTCCTCAATCTGCACGCGGTCCTCGCCCTTCACCCGGGGATCATCAGCCACCAGGATGGTAAAAAACACGACCCGTTCGTGGAGCACCTTGTTGTGCTTGAGATTGTGCAACAGCGCGATGGGCGTGCCGTCGGAGTTGCCGGCCAGGTAGATCGCCGTTCCTTTAACGCGCATCGGCTCGCGGCGATCCAGGCTTCCGAGGAACTGTTCCACCGGAAGCGCCGCATCGCGAATCCGGTTCCACAGCAGTTTACGACCGGTCTTCCAAGTGGTCATCAGCGTGAAGAGGATCGCGCCAATCAGCAGCGGGAACCAACCCCCGTGGAGCACCTTGATGGCATTGGCGCTGAAGAACGCCCCTTCAATCAAGAGCGCACTGCCCGACACGGCGATCGACTGCCACAGCGACCAGTTCCACAGCCGGTGCGTCACGAAGTAGAAGAGCACGGTGGTGGCCATCATGGTCAGGGTCACGGCGATGCCATACGCGGCGGCCAGGTTGGACGAGGTCTGGAATCCCAGCACCAGTGCCACGGAGGCCACCATCAGGGTCCAGTTGACCTGCGGCATGTAGATCTGTCCGCGTTCGCGTTCGCTCGTGTGATCGATCTGCAACCGCGGCAGGTAACCCAGTTGGATGGCCTGCATGCTGAGTGAGAAGGCCCCACTGATCAGTGCTTGGGACGCAATGACGGCGGCAGCCGTCGCCAGTCCCACCAACGGATACAACGCCCAGGTTGGTGCCAGCTTGTAGAACGGATTCACCGACGATTCCGGATGCAGGATCAGGTTCGCGCCCTGCCCGAAGTAATTCAGCATCAGCGAGGGCAGCACCACGATGAACCAGGCCAGCCGGATGGGCCGCGCCCCGAAGTGCCCCATGTCAGCATACAGCGCCTCGCCACCCGTGACCGCGAGAAAGACCGAACCGAGCACCACAAACCCCACCCAGCCACCGTGCCGGAGGAATTGGAAACCATGTAAGGGATTGATGGCCCCGAGCACCGAAGGCTCCTGGACGATCGCGGACAGTCCCATCAGCGAGATTGCGGCGAACCACACCATCATCACGGGGCCAAAGATTCGACCCACGGTGCCGGTTCCCGCACTCTGGCAGGAAAAAAGACCGATCAAGATCACAACGGAGATGGTGACCACGTAGGGTCCCAGCTTTGGCGTCGCGACGTCGAGTCCCTCCACCGCGCCCAGGACCGAAACCGCCGGCGTGATCATTCCATCGCCGTAGAGCAGTGCCGATCCAAACAGCCCCATGCCCACCATGACGGAGCAAAGGCGTCCGTTGATCTGGCCGGTACGCGCCTCGGGAAATGCCAGCGCCATCAGCGCAAGGATGCCGCCCTCCCCTTTGTTGTCGGCCCGCATCACGAAGAGGATGTATTTGATCGAGACGATCAGGATCAGCGACCAAAGGATGAGGGACAGCACTCCCAGGACGTTGTCGCGGGTGGGATCGACGCCGTGTTCCTTGTTGAAACATTCCTTCAAGGCGTACAGCGGACTGGTCCCGATATCGCCATACACCACGCCGAGAGCCGCAAGTGTCAGCCCAGCAAGCCGGGATCGACTGGAGTCAGAGGCGTGCATGGGAGAATGCGGTGAAGGCCAACTGGGGTGACGGGAAAACGAGAAACTGCCCTTGGGAAACAAATCCCAAAGGCCGCCTTAAGGCAGATGTAGTCATGGACGAACCAAAACCGCGACGCGCCACTGCGTTGGGATCACAGGGCGTCTCCGGCCGCGTCTGGCGGAGGCTGCCCTTCCAAATGCCTGCGGGGTTAGCTGACGGGCTGGAGCTTGGAAGTGCTCCCGGCATCGCTTTGGATGCCGCACGCCCCAACGCCTCGTCCTGAACAACAAGGCGCAAACGGGTCCCCCGCGCCCGGCATTTTGGGATCTGCCGGACCTCGGCTGCGGGCGAAGTAATCCAAAATACCGGGGCGCTGTCAAATCGGCCCTGGATTCGACAATTGCAACCGCTTCCGTCGGAGCCAGATCCATTTCATGGTACAGAGGCTGGGAATTCAGTTGGCAGGGCCGGGGGCGGTTTCGCACCTTGTCGGAAGTGTGACGAACCCGATCTCCAAACTCCAACCGCCGGCTCCGGACGCCGGAGAGGCAGGGATGTCGCGGCAGGGACGGTTCGATGAGGCGACGCTGGCGCCAAAGGCGGCAGCGGAACTCTATTCCCAACTCCGGACCGAACTCGAACGATCCGGGGCGTCCAACCTGACCCGGCTCTCCCAGCAATCGCAGCGGTTCATGCGGGACCTCGGCGTCACCTTCAACCTCTACCGCGAGGATGCCGCAGCGGAAAACATCCTGCCCTTCGACCCGTTTCCACGCATCCTGGATCGGGCAACCTGGGATCACCTCTCCCGCGGACTCGCGCAGCGCGTGCGCGTGTGGAATGAGTTCTTCCGCGACCTCTATGACTCGCAGGAGGTGCTGAAGAGCGGAATCGTTCCCTTCGAAATCGTTTACGACGACCCGCACTATCAGCGCAATGCGGTGGGCCTGAAGGTGCCGGATGACGTGTTCGTGCATGTGGCGGCCTTCGACCTGGCACGGGACCGAGAGGGAAAGTGGGTGGTGATCGAGGACTACGTCGGCAACACCACCGGCGTCACGTACGCCCTCAGCGCCCGCAGCGTGCTCAGCCAGGCGGCACCCGACCTGCTTGAACGCGCCGATGTGGAACCGGTGCACAGCTACGCCACCGAACTGCTGGAGCACCTGCGCGGCTTTGCCCACGGCAATCCGGAACCGCGCGTGGTTCTGCTGTCACCGGGCGTCTACAACTCCGCCTACTACGAGCACAGCTCCCTTGCGCGACAAATGGGCATTCCGCTGGTGCGCGGTAGCGACCTCATCGTCCTGAATTCCCGCTGCTTTCTAAAGACCATCGGCGGCCTGGAGCCAATCGATGTGATTTACCGGCGGATGGACGACTCGTTCATCGATCCCGTTTCCTTCCGCAGCGACAGCCAGCTTGGCGTTCCCGGGCTGCTCACCTGTATTCGCAAGGGCACGGTGACGGTGTGCAACGCGGCCGGAACGGGGTTGGGCGACAACCGCGCACTCGCGACCTACCTACCGCGGTTGGCGCGGTTCTACACCCGCG
>JANXMD010000025.1 GCA_025354845.1 Verrucomicrobiota bacterium
CTTGCCGGAACCGCTGGCGCCCATGATGGCGACAAACTCGCCGGGTTGGATGGAGAGCGTGACGCCGCGGACCGCCTTCACCTCGACTTCGCCGGTGATGTAGGTCTTGCGGAAGTCCTCAAGCTGGATGACCGGGACGGACACAGGAACGCGGGTAGAAAATGCAGGAGTAAAGTAAGAGTGCGAGCGCGAATCGATGGCGGAATTCAGCGGCGCGGCGCCCCACCAAACGGATTGCCGCCGAGCGGGCCGGCGCCGGCAGTCGGCGCCGAGGCGGCGGTGGCCACTCCGGTAACGATCACATCTCCATCCTTCAGCCCCTCGGAGATTTCAGTATTGGTGCCGTCGCTTATCCCGGTCTTCACCGAGACCGCGGTCAAGACCACATGTCCCGGCTGCGATTTCTCCGTGTTGATGAGATAGACGGTTCTGATGGCGGGACCCTCCGGAACGGCCGGACGGCCCCCTCCCGAACCCATACCCATGCCCATGCCACCACCAAAGCCGCCTCCACCACCCCCCGATCCTCCGCCGGCGCCTCCGCCAGCCGCGCGGGCGGCCTGCATCTGGGCACGGAACTTGGCCATTTGGTCGCGCTGCTCTGGAGTCAGCGTGGCGTCGAACGCCTTGCGTTCGTCATCCGTGGGACGGCGACCTTCTGCAGCCCAGGGCGGGATCGGCATTCCCTCCGGCCGGCGTCCCGCGCCCGCCGCCGCTGGTCCGGCAGCCTTGGCTACCGCGTCGTTCGTCGCCACCACTAGCGACGCATCGGACGGCCGGTAGCGCAAGGCAGCGTTCGAAATCCTCAATATGTTGGTGTGGCTCGCGGTGACGATCGACACGGGATTGGCGGTCATGCCTGGCCGGAGCTTCATATCGCGGTTGTCCACCTCGACCACCGCAGTGTAGGTCACCACGTTCTGGTTGGTGGTTGGCGCGTAGCGGAGCTGGCGAACCTTTCCGGAGAACTGGCGCTGCGGGAAGGCGTCCACGGAGAAGGTGACCTTCTGCCCCTCCTCCACGCCGCCGACGTCCGCCTCACTGACCATGGTCTCGATCTGCATTTTCTTCAGATCGTTGGCGATGGTGAACATTTCCGGCGTGTTGAAGCTGGCCGCCACCGTCTGACCGGCGTCCACTTTGCGCGAAATGATGATGCCGCCAATCGGGGCGGTGATGGCGGTTTTGTCGAGGTTGACCTGGGATCGCTCAACGGAGGCGACCCGGGTGGTCACCACGGCCTCCGCCTGATGCAAGGCCACCAAGGCCTGCTGGAAATCCGATTCGGAAACCAGATGGCCCTTGAACAGGTCGCGCGCCCGCTTCTCGTTGAACTGGGCCAGTTCGAGGGCGGCCTGAGCATTGGCGAGGTCGGCCTTGGCCGAAGCGAGGTCGCGCTCAAAGGTGGAGGGATCGATCTTGGCCAGCAGATCCCCTTCCTTCACTACCGAGTTAAAATCAACGTTCATCTCGGTGATGATGCCCGAGACCTGGCTGCCCACCGACACGACGCGCACCGGATTCAGCGCCCCGTTTGCGGTCACCACCTGGATGATCTCACCGCGGCTGACGACGTTGGTGCGGAACTCGACGGGACCGCTTGAAGTGCTTCCCTTGGATTGCCAGCGCCAGATGCCGTAGCCGGCCCCGCCGACGACAATCGCGGCGATGACCCAGGGGGTCAGACTTGAGTTCGAAGAAGTAGCCATGAATCGAAAAAGGATGCCGGGCCAGTGTGTCTGCGACTGCGGTACAACGCGAATGGAAAGTCGACGACGGCCGGGCGGGACTGATGCCGGGAATTACCACGCGCTTCGCAACCCAAGACCAGTCAGCAGTTGGGTGGTTACACCCAGTTGGGGGGAATCGCCGCATTTCGCCCCTGTTTTTCTGCGTCTCACCCCCTCACAGTTCTGTCCGGAAGGCAGGCGGTGACAGAGTCCGCCCGATTCAGCAACCGGAAGACCCGACATGGCCGATACGCCAAAACCAGCAGACACGCCGCCCCGTCGCAAGTATGTGCGGGCGGTTGGGCCCCGGCTCAATTGGGTGCTGAATAGCGTCTGGGGGCTGCTCGCCATTCTTGGGGTCAACTCGGTTTACCTGGCGGCAGTCACGTTTCTGGAGTGGCTGGATCGAGCCCAGGGGGTCTCGTATCAGAACTATTTCTACCAAATCCAGTTTCTCGCCCACCTGATCCTTGGGCTGCTCTTCGTGATCCCGTTCCTGGCCTTCAACTGGATCCACATCCTGAACACCTGGAACCGCCCCAATCGGAAGGCGGTTTGGGTCGGCTACGCGCTGCTGGCCATTTCGCTGGTACTGCTCGGATCCGGCGTGGTCCTGATGCGCGTGGAAGGTCTGGAGTGGTTGCAGGTCCGCGGGGTGCGGTCCCGTTCCACCGCCTACTGGGCGCACGTCATCACCCCCCTGCTCTGCCTTTGGCTCTACATCCTGCACCGGCTCGCCGGTCCCCGAATTCGGTGGAAGCTTGGAGTGAGTTGGGCCGGTGCGGTGGCAGCGCTGGTCGTGGGAATGATTGCTCTGCACCGTCACGATCCGCGAGTTTGGAACGTCCGCGGTCCCAAGGAGGGCGAACGCTACTTCCAACCCAGCAGCGCGCGGACGGCCACCGGAAACTTCATCCCAGCGGCCAAACTGATGGACAACGAGTACTGCCTGCAGTGCCACCGGGATGTCTACAACGGCTGGATCCACTCAGCGCATCGCTTCAGCTCCTTTAACAATCCCTTCTATCTGGCCAGCATCAAGGGCACGCGTGAGTTGGCGATGAAGCGCGATGGCAATGTCCAGATGTCCCGTTGGTGTGCCGGCTGCCACGACCCGGTCCCGTTCTTCAGCGGCGCCTTCGACGACCCCAACTATGACTTCGAGCGGCATCCCACCGCCCTGGCCGGAATCACCTGCGTGAGCTGCCATTCCATCACCTCGATGGAGGGCGCGGATCATGGCCGCATCGGCAACGGCAACTACACAATCGAAGAACCGATCCACTATCCGTTCGCGAGCTCCCCCACCAATTCGCTGGCGTTTTTTATCAACAAACAGTTGGTGAAGGGGAAACCCGGGTTCCACAAGAAGACCTTCTTAAAGGACTTCCACAAGAGCGCGGAATTCTGCTCCTCGTGTCACAAGGTCAGCATCCCGCGCGCGGTCAACAACTACAAGGACTGGCTGCGCGGACAGAATCACTACGACACCTTCCTGCTCTCCGGAGTTTCGGGAGTGAATGCACGCAGCTTCTATTATCCCGAGCAGGCCAAGGCCAACTGCAACGAATGCCACATGCCGTTGCAGAAATCCGACGACTTTGCGGCCCGCATCTACGGCACCAACACCTCGTCGGCGATCCACAACCACCTCTTTCCCAGCGCCAATACCGGAGTCGCCTACGTCCGCAACGAGCCCGAGGCGGTGAAGGCCGAGATCATCCGCAAGCACCAGGACTTCATGAAGGACACGGTCCGCATCGATGCCTTCGGCCTGAAGGACGGCGCGACGGTGGACAGTCCGCTCATCGCCCCGCTGCGCCCGTCCCTCCCCAAGCTGAAACCAGGCAGGACCTACCTGCTCGAGGCAGTCGTGCGTACCTTGAAGTTGGGACACCCGCTGACCCAAGGGACGGTCGATTCCAACGAGCTTTGGGTCGAGGCGGCGCTTACCGATTCGGACGGACGCGAGGTCGGGCACAGCGGCGGCAAGGGACGATTCAACGAGGTCGATCCCTGGTCCCACTTCGTCAATGTCTACATGCTCGACCGCGACGGCTACCGCATCGACCGCCGCAACGCGCAGGACATCTTTGTTCCACTGTACAACAACCAGATTCCACCGGGTGCGGCGGCGGTGGTGCATTACAAGCTGACCGTGCCCCCCGACCAGAAGACTCCGTTGACCGTGGAGCTACGTCTCAACTACCGGAAGTTCGACACGATCTACTACAACTACACCTTCGCCAAGGGCTTCACCCGGGATTCAGCGCTGCAGCTCACCAATCCGCTCCCCATCACCGTGATGTGCTCGGACCGGATCACCTTCCCAGTCGAGGGCGGCGCTCTGCTTCCTGCCGGACAGGCCTCGCAGACGCGTGAAATTCCGGAATGGCAGCGATGGAACGACTACGGCATCGGCCTCTTCAACAAGGGCGACAAGGGCAGCGAACGGGGCGAGCTGATTCAGGCCACCGAAGCTTTTACCCGGGTTGAGAAACTCGGTCGGGCCGACGGCCCGCTGAATCTGGCCCGCGTGTTCTTCAAGGAAGGTCGTCTCGAGGACGCGGTGGCCGCGCTGGACCGCGCCAACGACACCAACCGCTTCAAACCGGCGGCAAATCGCTGGACCGTGGCCTGGTTGAATGGACTCGTGAACAAACAGAACGGCTACCTCGATCGGGCCATCAACGACTTCACCTCCATTCTCGACGACCGGTATCCCGAATTGGAGAAGCGCGGACTGAACTTCAGCCGCGACTACGAAGTAATCAACGAGCTCGGCCAGACCCTGTTCGAGCGTGCCAAGACGGAGCGTTCGGATGCCGCCCGGCAGAAGCAGTTGCTGGAACAGGCCGCGAAGCGATTCGAGGACACGCTCGCCATTGATTCCGAGAATGTCACAGCGCACTACAATCTCGCGCTTATTCGCGCCCAACTCGGTGACAAGGAGGCAGCGGCCCGGCACCGAGCCCTTCACGAGAAATACCGCCCCGACGACAATGCCCGCGATCTTGCTGTTGCCGCGGCCCGGCGCCGGAGTGCGGCGGCCGACCATGCCGCACAGACGATCGTGATCTACGATCTGCAACGCCCGAGCCAGGAAGATGTCGACGGTGCCGGTGCCACGCCGACGTCCCGAATCCCATTGCGTGCCGCAGCCCGCTGACAGCGACCGGAGTTCCGATTTCCCAGACCATGCCTCCCGCCCCCGAGTCCCTGCCTCCCGAATCCGACGAACCTCTAGTTTCGGACGATGCCGCCATCGGCCGCGGTTTGAAGTGGTCTGCGGTGCTGCTGGCGGTCTTGGCGATCGTCGGTGGTGGTGCGTGGTACTTATTGCGCGCCCGGCAGGTTGGACCAGGAACCCACGTGACCCAACTGGCCGCCCCCCAAGTGGCGGCGCGTCCGGTCGCCGCGGCACCGACGGCAAAGTTTACCGATATCACCGCCGGCGCGGGAATCACGTTTCGTCATGCGAATGGGGCCACCGGTGAAAAACTCCTACCCGAAACCATGGGAGGGGGTGTCGCGTTCCTGGATTTCGATGGTGACGGCAAACCGGACCTGTTGTGCGTCAACGGCACTTCCTGGCCCTGGACCACCGGAGGCGCCAAGACGACCGCGGCGTTGTACCGGAACGAGTCCACAAACGGCGTGATTCGCTTTGCCGACGTGACCGCCGGTTCCGGACTGGATGTTCCGCTCTACGGCATGGGCGTCGCGGTGGGCGACTTTGACAACGATGGCCGACCGGACGTGCTGATCACAGGAGTTGGCGGGGCGCGCCTGTTCCACAATGACGGCCAAGGACACTTTTCCGACGTGACCGCGTCCGCCGGCGTCGGCGGCGATTCCAAGGATTGGAGCACCGCTGCCGTGTGGTTTGACTACGACAACGACGGGAAGCTCGATCTGTTCGTTGCGAATTACGTCCGCTGGTCGCGCGAACTGGATGCTGAGGTCGGCTACAAGATCGACGGCACCCACCGCGCCTACGGACCTCCGATGAACTTCCAGGGCGCGTTCTCGCGACTCTACCATAATGACGGCAACGGTCGATTCAGCGACGTCTCGGAGAAATCGGGAATCCAGGTGAAAAACTCCGCTACCGGCGTGCCAGCAGGCAAGTCGCTCGGCGTGACTGCGGTCGATCTCAATCACGACGGCTATCCCGACCTGGTGGTGGCCAACGACACCGTCCAGAATTTTGTCTTCGAAAACACCAAGGATGGGAAATTCCGCGAGATTGGGGGCCTCACCGGCCTCGCCTTCGATGGCGCCGGCAATACCCGCGGGGCCATGGGCATTGATGCCGCCCGCTTTACCGCCGATGGCAAGATGGCGGTGACCATCGGCAATTTTGCCAACGAGATGACGGCATTCTATGTCGCGAAGGATGATCCCCTGCTCTTCACCGACGACGCCATTGCCTGGGGCATCGGACCAGCGAGCCGCCTCCTGCTGAAGTTCGGCGTGTTCTTTTTCGACTACGATCTCGACGGGCGCCTCGACGTCCTCACCTGCAACGGTCATTTGGAGGAGGATATTTCCAAGGTTCAGGCCAGCCAGTCGTACCGGCAGCCCGCGCAGCTCTTCTGGAATTCCGGTGACGGCGGCTTAGTATCGGTCGGCGCGGAGCGTGCCGGCGCGGACCTCTTCCAAGCGCGGGTTGGACGCGGCAGCGCGTTTGCCGATGTGGATGGCGACGGCGACCTGGACGTGGTCCTCACCCAAATCGGCGGGACTCCCCTTCTCCTGCGCAACGATCAGGCCACGGGAAATCATTTTGTTCGCTTGAAGTTGGAGGGCTCGAGCGCCAATCACGATGCGATCGGGGCCTGGGTGGAACTCGTCAGCAGCGGCATCCACCAATGGCGTCAGATCTCAACGACGCGCAGCTACCTCAGCTCCAGCGAACTTCCTGTGACCTTCGGCCTGGGCGCCACCAACCGCGTGGAATCGGTGGAAATCACCTGGCCGGGAGGCACCAAGCAAACCCTGAAAGACGTGCCCCTAGATCGCCTTACCGTGGTTCAGCAGCCGCGCTGAACCCGACGGTCGCTCGGAATTCCTGAGCCTTGGCCACGGCCCGCAGGCCAGGCTCAAGCGGGATGCTTTTCAACCCGACTCACACTGTTCGTCGGTTGGGAGGCGAGGCCTCCTGGCGAGCTCGACGCCCGGGCGGGGCCACCGGCCCGCCACAACCTTAGCCTGGGGTCCGCGCCCCAGGAATCGCCCCTTACTTGCCTTCAAAGCGCTGAAGGCGCGTTCCACAGGACTAGAAGCGGCGCTCCTTTGCCTCACTAGGTGGGAGCGACCCCTTCCGGTCTTTTTGAACTTTCCGGAGTTCATAGCGAGCCCCAGCGAGTTCAAAGCTCTTTGGGGTCTCATCGGCATCGTCACCTATCGTGGCCAAAGTCAGTGTCCCATCCTCAATCTTGAAGAAGGCTCTGACAACCTGTCCTATCCGAATACTCTGTGAAGGTGGACGATCCTTGATGGTGGCGTGTAACTGCTTTGGGTTTGTGCCTGCCGGCAGTGTAATTGTCGTATCAAACCAAAAGTTTGTGTCCCGGTGAAAATGGAGTGCACTGCCGGTGATCGTAATGGTGATTTTCTGGTGTGCCGTATCGCCCACTTGGGCGCCCTCCCATGTTCCTTGGAGACGTTTCAATTCTCCAGCGGTTGGTTGATTGGCAGCCTCGTTGGCGTTGGCGGTGGCGGTGCGTGGCTCGGCTGCGTTGGCGATGAATGAGCCGATAAGGCAAACAAGGGTGCAGATCTGACAAAATGGTTTCATGGCTTCAAATGTCAGGTGGCTGGCGGTGTCGGATGTCGGGAATTCTTGTTTTCAGCAGTTCGGCCAAGAACCTTGCTGGCTCGTGACGCGTGACATGCCCGAATGCCGTCCCCGCCTATCGGCTGTGACAAAAACGAAGTCACGCTCCGAATTCTCAAGTCATTGTCGTTCGCGCTTGGAAACGCCGCGAAACTCCATGCATTGATTCCAGTCCACTGCGTCAACGTGGACTATCTCCCAACCTCACGACCAGTTCATGCAAGTACGCCTCAATCGCCTGTTGGCCCTTGTCTTCGAAGATCCTGCCGCCCGGAACTTCTTTTGTGTCGATGATCCTGTATTCCCATTTCTTCATGATGCGAATATGGCTAGTAATGGTTGTTGAAAGCTGACGTGTGGCTCGTGGTCTAAAGCTACGCGTGAACCAACGCCAGAGGCGGAAGGTTGACTGGAAAAAGCAGGCTCATGGTGGTTGACTCCAATCGCCGGTTAGGACCTTGGTTTATTTCGATTTTTAGACAACTTCCACTCACGATGGACGAACCAACCGAAGATCAGTAGAAATGCAATTACGATATGCGGCCAGACTTTGAACGATTGGCCTCCTCCCGCTTCGTTATGAGGAGGGAAGCCTGCGTGTAAAGGAGTCACCACCGCCATAATACACGCATAAAAGATTCGTCCGACCGGGTTGGGATCCGGATCCCCAGCGTTGAGGAGTCCAAACAGGAACCCCCCAGCAGGACCTGCAGCAATCAAACTAACTGCAAGAGGGCGCCATAGTCTCGTTGATCTCATAGTGTTTAACTAACGAGAACTAGCTGAGCGACAGAGACCAAAGGCGCGGGTCGTTCGGAGTGAAAGCGTGGGAATCATCTCAAATGGGGAGTGGACGCCGGTCCGCCGTTCGCTCCATCGTATGGTTAGGTTTTTTTGGGTTGATTGGCGGCCGTGGCGCAATGATCTGAACGCAGCTCCATAACAAGTTCTTCGCCCTCATCGCCATCGCACCTATCTTCTCGTGCAAGTTGGAATCCACATTTTTGCAAGACACGTATCGAAGCGAAATTGTGCTTTGCCACGTGTGCGTAAACCGGTCGCAGGTCGATCTTGGTCAAGAATTGGGCCAGGGCCGCACTCGCGATCCCATTCCCCCAATGTGCCTTTCCCAGCCAGTAGCCGATCGGCGCGTTTTTGAATCAAAGACCTCAGAGGGCGGTTGATTACGCTGCGAGGCAGGCGGTCAGTGTTTCGTTGTTGTTGGTTTTTTGCACGCCGGATT
>JANXMD010000039.1 GCA_025354845.1 Verrucomicrobiota bacterium
GCCATCCCGGTGACGGCGGAGGATCTTCGAGGATTGTATCTCGAGTGTCTCTGAGAGCGCAGCCGGGCGAACACGATGAACTCACCGGAACCCAGCACGGATGAACACCTGCTGGCCCGGCTGGGGTATCGGCAGGAGCTCGCCCGGAGGATGTCGGGCTTCTCCAACTTCGCCATCTCGCTGTCGATCATCTGCATCCTGGCCGGTGGCATCACCTCGTTCCATGTCGGCCTCGATTCCGCGGGCGGGATCAGCATCGGTCTGGGCTGGCCGCTAACCTGCCTGTTCTCCCTTTGCGTTGCCGCCACCATGGCCCAGGTGGGTTCGGCCTTTCCCACCGCGGGGGGCCTGTATCACTGGGGCTGCTTGCTCGGCGGCCGCGGCTGCGGCTGGACGACCGCGTGGTTCAATCTCGCGGGGCTCATCACCGTCCTCGGCGCCATCAACGCGGGCACCCACGACTTTGCGATGGCGGCCTTTGGGTTCAAGAGTGCCGGACCGGGTTTCCGTCTCGGTCTAGTGGTGGCGATGACACTCTCGCAGGCGGTGCTCAATCATCGCGGAATTCGCCTTACGACACGGCTCACCGACGCCAGCGGTTGGTTGATTTTGGCGATTGCCGCGGTGCTGACGATCGCCTTGTTGTGGGCGACGCCGCATCTGGATTGGAGCCGGCTGTGGGCCTTTCACAATTTCACCGGCCTGCCGGAAGGGGGGGCGACGTTTCCCAAGCAGGGCAATCCGCTATGGATTTTCGCCCTCGGACTTCTGCTGCCTGCGTACACGTTGACGGGATTCGACGCTTCGGCTCATACCGCAGAAGAGACGCTCGACGCTGCGCGCAACGTGCCGCGTGGCATCGTGCGAGCGGTCGCGGTTTCGGGCGTCGTGGGCTGGGCTCTGGTGGTGGCTATCTTGTTGGCGATTCCCGATCTTCCCGCGGGCGTCGCTCAGGGAGCCGATGTCGTGCATCGCACCATGCGTGCTGTACTACCCGGTCCGCTGGCCGCCCTGCTCCTGATCGGGATTGTGATGGTTCAATATTTGTGTGGATTGGCCGCGCTGACTTCAGCGTCGCGCATGCTTTATGCGTTCGCTCGCGACGGCGGCCTTCCCGGATCCATCTGCCTGAAGCGGGTTCAGCCCGGTTCAGGGTCACCATCCGTAGCCGTGTGGACTGCTGCTGTGCTTTCCGGCGGGCTCATCCTCCTGCTGTCCTACGAGACCATCGCCGCGATCGGCACGGTGTTCCTCTACGTTAGCTACGTCCTTCCCGTCGCGGCGGGTGCCCTGGCGATTGGACGAAGTTGGCATCGAATGGGGCCATGGCATCTAGGCGCCGCCTTCCGGCCCCTGGCGGTGGTGTCGGCGTTGGGGTGCGTGTTCCTGGTGGTGATCGGCGTGCAGCCGCCGAATCAACAGGCCCTTCCGATCCTCGTTGGCACCACGGTGGTAGTGCTCGCGGTCTGGTTCGGATTCGAGCGCCGGCGGTTCCAAGGGCCACCGGGCGCTGAAGAGTTGAAGCGCTGACCTGTGGAGCGTGCGGTGGCAGAGCGCAGCGGCGACACCGCTGTGGGCCTGAGCGTGATGGAAAACCGTCGGTTAATTCGCCCACTCGGCGGCGGAACGGAACCCGGTTCGGGTGTTAGGACTCGGGTTGTGGTCACGGTATCGACTGCGGCGTGGCGCTTCGCTTCCCGCCGCACTCCACACGGGCAGTCGAACCTTGTTTCTGAAGTGTTTCGGGGAAGTCTTGTGGAAGCCGGATTGACCTGAGCAGGGTGAGCATTCAGTCATGTCCACTCTTGCTCAGGTTTCCATCCACCCCAGTCAGTTCCCGGATGCGGTCCACGCGGAGTTCCGGGCGTCGTTGGCAGGGCGCCGGATGAATCACAAGTTTCACTACGATACCCCGAACCGCGCGCGTCGCTGGCTGGCGGTGCACGAAGCGCATTCCCCGGCGCGCACGGATCCGGATTGCCTGGCTATGTACGCACGTGCGTTCGCGGCAGCGACGGTGGCCTTGGGCGGGGCCGACATTCAGCTTGTCGGACTCGGCTGCGGCGGCGGGCAGAAGGATGTTCAACTGCTCCGTGAGCTGGGCCGGCATTCGCGACGATGTTCGTATGTGCCACTGGACGTGAGCCCCACCCTGGTGTTGATGGCGCGCGAAGCGGCTCGAACGGTGATTTCGGAAGACGCGATCCAGCCCATTGTGGCGGATTTGGGTGTGGCGGACGATTTGGCGGGTGCCTTGGACACGCTCAGGGCCACCAATCTTCCGCGCCTGTTCAGCTTCTTCGGCATGATTCCGAATTTTGAACCCGGCATGATCCTGCCGCGGCTGGCGGCGCTGCTGCGGGCGGACGACTGGTTGCTCTTTAGCGCGAATCTGGCGCCGAGCGAAGACTACGCAGCCGGAGTGACCCGGATGCTTCCGCAGTACGACAATCCGGAAACCCGCCGCTGGCTCTGGACGGTGATGGAAGATCACGGAGCGGGCTCGGAGGAGAGGCTGCAGTTTGCAATAGAGCCTGATCCCGTTGAGCCCGACTTGCTCCGCCTGGCGGCTCATTGGGATGTGAAGCGCGACGCGACGTTGGTGCTCGAACAGGAAAGCTTTCCGATCCAGGCGGGCGAGCGCTTTCGCCTGTTCTTTTCGTACCGGCACACGCCGAGGACGGTGACGCGACTCCTCGGTAAGCACGGACTGCAGGTGGTCGAGACGTGGTCCACAACTTCCGGTGAGGAGGGCGTGTTCCTCTGCCGGCGGACTTAAGTCGAAAGTCGAAAGTCGAAAGTCG
>JANXMD010000046.1 GCA_025354845.1 Verrucomicrobiota bacterium
CGTCTTGAAGGTCAAATCGACAACCGAGACGGTCGGCGTGGGCACGCGGAAGGCCATGCCGGTGAGCTTGCCCTTGAGCTCGGGGATGACGAGCGCGGCGGCCTTGGCGGCACCGGTGGTCGAGGGGATGATGTTGATCGCCGCGCTGCGGCCGCCCTTCCAGTCCTTCTTGGAGGGGCCGTCCACCGTCTTCTGGGTGGCGGTGTAGCTGTGCACGGTTGTCATCAGGCCTTCCTCGATGCCGAAGCCTTCCGTGAGGAGGACGTGCACGAGCGGCGCGAGGCAGTTCGTGGTGCAGCTCGCGTTGGAGATGATGTGGTGCGCGGCGGCGTCGTACTTGTCGTGGTTCACGCCCATCACGATGGTGATGTCCTCGCCCTTTGCCGGGGCGGAGATGATGACCTTCTTGGCACCGGCGACGAGATGCCCCTTGGCCTTCTCGGCTTCGGTGAAGAGACCGGTGGACTCAATGACGATGTCCACGCCCAGCGCCTTCCAGGGCAGCTCGGCGGGAGTCTTGGCGGAGACCACTTTGATCTCGGCGCCGTTGACCACGAGGACGTCGTCCTCGGCCTTGTCGGCGGACGACTTTTTCGAACTGACGGTGCCGTTGAAGCGGCCCTGGGTGGAGTCGTACTTGACCAGGTAGGCCAGGTTGTCGGCGGGGACGATGTCGCCCACTGCCACAACTTCAATTTCCTTGCCGACCAGGCCCTGCTCGACGAGCGCCCGGAACACCAGACGGCCGATGCGGCCGAATCCGTTAATCGCAACTTTGACTGCCATAGGTTTTCGTTTTCTTTGTCAATTCCGTCTTAAAACAACAACAAGCGGCGAGCCTATCGGGGGAGAAGGCGTGGTCAACGGGGGATTTTTTGCCCGCCGGGTGGATTCCCTGTCGAATTAGAAGGAATGGCGGTAGCGCAGCCCGGCGGCGAAGGCCAGGGAGGTGGAACGGGCGGATTCCTGCCCTCGGTCGAGCCGGTCGGGATTGTAAACCTGCCATCCAGTGGTGCGCCGGAACCAAGGATCGACGTGGCGGGCGAAGAATTGCTCGAAATCCGAAGGGTCCTGAGACGCCGGGCCCGCCACGCCGACCGGAGGAACGGATTGAATCTCGGGCTCGGCCAAGGAGAGGCGGGAACGGATCCGTCCCAAACGCGGCATTTCGACGGGAGCTTCCACTCCGACCTGAAGCGGAACCGGAAGGGGTGTCGCGACGCGGGACTGGCGAAACAGGAGGTGACCCAAACCCAGCGCGGAAGCCAGCAAGAGGCACGCAAAGGCGGCGCTTTTGGTTCGCACGATGAATCCGGCCCGTTTCATACGAAGGTTTCGACGCCTTCGCTTGCCCGGGTGTTCACGTTGCCTCGAGAAACCTGAGCTGAAGTCGCGCGGACAAACTCTTTGCCTCCTTAAAACACGGTTGGATAGGCTGGACGGGATGAGTGATTCCCAACGCCGCATCCCCTCGCTGGATGGATTGCGTGCGGTGTCGATCCTCCTCGTGCTCTGCGGCCATGCATTCGCCACCGTGCCCGCGGCGATCCGGCCTTCCGGATGGGTTGCCATTCTTCTCCACAACACCCAGGTGGGGGTGGAGATTTTCTTTTTCATCAGCGGGTTTCTCATCACTCAGCTCCTCCTGCGGGAGATGGATGCGTCCGGGCGACTGGATCTCAAGTCGTTCTACCTGCGTCGCGCCCTGAGAATCTTTCCGGTCTTTTACGCCTACATTGCCGTGATGGGGCTGTTGACGGCGTTGGGCGTGTTGAAGATGGCCGGCATCCAATTCCTCTCGGCCGGTTCCTTCCTCTGGAACTACAAACAGATGATCCTCGGGGTCGGGCACGACGAGGGGGAATGGTACTTCGGCCATTTCTGGTCACTCTCGCTCGAGGAGCAGTTTTACCTGATCTGGCCGGCGCTGTTGCTGGGGCTCGGGATCCGTCGCGCCGGCCGAGCGTGTCTGTGGGTGCTGCCGTTCTTTCCGCTCATTCGCGTGGCAACCTACTTCTTGGTTCCCGGCGCGAAGCCGGTCATATCGATCATGTTTCACACCGCCGCCGATCCCATCGTGGGCGGGTGCCTGCTCGCTTTGGCGCCTCGGATCTGGCCGGATTCGCGGTGGTTGCGCGTTCCGACGGGGCGATGGGTGGCGATCGCCAGTGTTTACCTGCTCCTCATATGTCCCTGGCTGCGGCATCAATTCGTCGGTTACTACCTGTGCACGATCGGACCGACGTTGGAGACCGTCGGCATGTGGATCCTGGTGTCCTGGTTGGTGGTGAATCCGGAATCCGCACTCGGTCGCGTCTTGAACTCGCGGCCCATGACCTGGGTGGGACGCCTCTCGTACAGCCTGTACGTGTGGAATCAGCCCTTCCTCACCACCGCAAACCGCACCTGGTCGGGACTCTTCCCCCTCAATCTGGTGTGCAATTTCGTGGTGGCGTGGGTGTCGCAGCAAGTGCTGGAACGGCCGTTCCTCCGCTGGCGTGCGCGGCTTCGTTCTGAGCATGGCGTGGCCGGACAGGGAAACGATGGCAACAGGCAAAAGGAAAAAGGCAAAAGGGCGGGGTTCGAGCCCGACGAGACTTAGAACGAAAAGGAAAAGAAGACCGGGTAGATCAGTGCGAAGGGATTGCGTTGGTGGATGGCGGTGGGAAGTCCGCCGCCAATGTCGTGGTTTCCGAAGCGAAAGGTCTCGGTTTCGGGGAACACGGTTCGCAGAGTTTGGTTCAGGACTCCCTCGCGTGCGCGCTCCTCTTCAAGGCGCCTGGCGTCCTGATCAGCCCATTCCTGCCGCAGCGATTCCGCACGGCGTTCCGTGGAGCGGGATAGACGCCACCGAGTGCTTTCGGCGCCGCTGAAGAATCCCGAATCCATTCCCGAGCCCGCCGCCGAAGCTGGCGCCGGCGGTGCCAGCGTCAGCGATGGAGCCGCCACTCGACGCGCGGCAGGTGGGGCGGAGGGTTCGGGGGCGGCCACCAGAGACACCGGCTTCGCTGGGCGAAGCGAGAGCACTGGCGCGTTGAAGTTGTCCCACGCGCCTCCCTCGCGCTCGGCGGCCAGCGCGGGGAGCACGGACAGGAGGAGCAATGCCGGTTGGAGTGGAGGGCGCGACATGAAACTCGGCGGGCTTCTGTCAACCAATGCAAGAAGGACCGATCCGTCAAGCGACAGATCGGTCCTGAATTCGGAGGCGGAACCTGGTTTAGGATTCCGAAGTGCGAGGCCTCTTAGTGGCTGGCTGCCCAACCGCGCACAAAGCCGATGCACTGGGCGATTTCGGGCACCGAGTGATCCCAGTTGTATTCGTATTCGACGCTGATGTTGCCCTCGAACTTCTGCGCGCGGAGTTCGGCGAGGACGCCCGCCATGTCAGTCTTGCCGGCGCCGAACGGCACGTCGTGCTGGCCTTCGCCGAGTTCAGGCCGCTCCTTGCCGTGCATGGAGATCACATGGCCGCGGAGGATCCGGAGGCAGTCCACCGCCTTCAGTC
>JANXMD010000060.1 GCA_025354845.1 Verrucomicrobiota bacterium
CGGATGCCCGTGGGGGATGAACACCGGGTCATAGCCAAAGCCCCCTGCACCCGCCGGCACCCGGGCAATGCGCCCCTCGCAACTGCCGTCGAAAATCCGCGTTTCCGAAACCAATTCGTCAACCTCAGCACCGGGGCGAACCGGGGTCAGCGCCAACACACAGCGAAACCGTGCCAACCGCTGATTGTCGGGAATCGGTTCCATCACCCGCAACAACTTGTCCAAATTCTCAGCGTCCAGCGAATTGCCCTTCCGGCCATCGTCGAGGGCCGCATACCGCGCCGAATGCACCCCAGGAGCCCCGTCGAGGGCATCCACTTCCAATCCGGAGTCGTCAGCCAGCACCCAGCCAGCACCCAGATTGCAGACTTCGATGCCCAGAAACGCCGCCCAGGTCACGGCCTTGATCCGGGCGTTTTCGGCGAAAGTGGTGCCGGTTTCCTCCGGATTTAGCACCGACGAGGTGTCGCGCTGGGACAGGATCCCGTAGTCGGGTCCGAGCAAGAAGCGGATCTCCCCGATCTTGTGGGCATTTCCGGTGGCGATGAAGACGGTACGCATTTACCGAGGGGAGGAAACCGTGGTCCGGTCCAGGACGCCATGCGGAATTCCTGTTTGAACACCTTGCCCGCCAGGCTGTCGGTGCGGCATATACGCGTCCGCCACATGAACTCCGTCACCGCGCTTACAGCCGCCGTCCAGGAAGCAGGGGCCTTTCTCAACCCCCTCACGACCGAGATCAACCGCTGCGTGGTCGGCCAGAAGTACCTGGTCGAACGCCTGATCATCGGCCTGCTCGCCAATGGCCACGTCCTGCTTGAGGGCGTCCCCGGTCTGGCCAAAACCCTCTCCGTCAAAACCCTGGCCACCGCGCTGCACGTCAAGTTCAGCCGTATCCAGTTCACCCCCGACATGCTCCCCGCGGACGTCGTCGGCACCCAGGTGTACAACCCCGCCGCAGGCTCCTTCTCCATCCGACGCGGCCCCGTGTTCGCCAACCTGGTGCTCGCCGACGAAATCAATCGGGCCCCGGCCAAGGTCCAGTCCGCCCTGCTCGAGGCCATGCAGGAACGCCAGGTCACCATCGGCGACCAGACCTTTATCCTGCCCGACCCCTTCCTGGTGCTCGCCACGCAGAATCCAATCGAACAGGAGGGCACCTATGTCCTTCCCGAGGCCCAAGTCGACCGCTTCTTGTTGAAGCTCAAGGTCGGCTATCCGTCGCGGGCCGAGGAACGCCAGATCCTCGATCTCATGGCCCGCACCAGCGGACAACCCTCCGCCTCGCCAGTGGTCACCGCCGAACAAATCCTCAAGGCGAGAGAGGTCATCAACGACCTCTACATCGACGACAAGGTGAAGGACTACATCGTCGACGTGGTCTGCGCCACGCGCGATCCGGACGCCTACAAAATCCGCGTGAAGGACTACATCCAACTGGGAGCGAGTCCACGCGCGACTATCGGCCTCACCCTGGCGGCGAAGGCCCACGCCTTCATCCGCGGTCGCGGCTACGTGACCCCGCAGGACGTGAAGAGCATTGGCCTGGACGTGCTGCGTCACCGCGTGACGCTCACCTACGAGGCCGACGCCGAAGACAAGACGGCCGAGGACGTGGTGCAGAAAATCTTCGACGAACTCCCGGTGCCGTGACCCGCCGGCGCGACTGCAGGCATGCGCCTCCCGCCCTTCCGACTGGAGGCGCATGCCGTGGGTGCCCAGTGCTTCATCGACTTCGACGCGACGCCCGATGATCCCGAAGGAACTGCTCAAGAAGATCCGCCAGATCGAGATCCGCACCAAGCGGCTCGTGAGCGAATCCCTCGCGGGCCAATACCATTCGGCCTTCAAGGGCCAGGGCATGGACTTCGACGAGGTGCGCGAATACCAGCCCGGCGACGAGGTGCGTTCAATCGACTGGAATGTCACGGCGCGGATGAACCATCCGTTCGTGAAGAAGTTCCGCGAGGAGCGCGAGCTGACCGTCATGCTGGTAGTCGATCTCAGCGCCTCGGGGCTATTCGGCTCCACCGATCAGTCCAAGCGCGAGCTCGCTGCCGAGCTGGCCTCGGTGCTGGCCTTCTCCGCCATCCGCAACCAGGACAAGGTCGGGTTGGTGCTGTTCTCCGAGGAAGTGGAGAAGTTCATTCCACCCCGCAAGGGACGACGACATGTGCTGCGGGTGATCCGTGACATTCTCTACTTCAAACCGCAGAAGCGCGGCACCGCACTCGGGCCCACGTTAGAGTTCGTCAACCGCATCCTGCCGCACCGGTCGGTGGTGGTGGTGGTCTCCGATTTCCTCGGCGAAACCCGCCCGGCCCGGAGCGGAATCCTCGCCAATTTGCGCGGCGGCGCGGTCCACACCGAATCGCTCGGCCGCACCCCGGCCACCGCGCTCAAGCAGACCAGCCGCAAGCACGATCTGGTGGCGGTGCAAATCACCGATCCGTACGAGCGCACCCTCCCCGGACTGGGACGCATGATTCTGCAGGATGCCGAGACCGGCGAGCGGGTGGAGATCAACACCGCTGATGAGCGTCGTCGGAGCGCGTTCGCGCGCCGCCAGGTGAAGACCCAGGACGAGCTCGACCGGTTGTTCCGCAGCGCGGGCGTCGATGCGATCCAGATTCGCACCGAGGAGCCCTACGACCGCGCGCTGATGCAATTTTTTGACACCCGCGAACGCCGGAGGCGCCACGGATGAAGCGGTTCTGCCCGAACTCCTGCCGGCGATGGTTGGCAACCGTCTCGCTGTGGCTCGTCACCGGCGGGCCGTTGGCGGCGTTGACGGTCACCAACCGTCCACCGGGACCGCGCCTGCAGCCGCCGGCGCCCAATCCCACCGCGCAGTCCTCGCAGTCGCCGATCTTCCTTCACGACATCAAGGACCCTGTCTCGATCCAGACGATCGGCAGCTGGATCGGGCGTATCGTCGCCGTGCTCCTGATGGGCTGGCTGCTGTGGTGGGCCTGGAACCGCTGGCGGAAGAACCGTCCCAAGCCGACCGCCCCTCCCCCGCCGCCGCCCGATGCGCGCGCCCGCGTCCGGCTTCACGAAGCGTTGCGATGGATCGATCAACCCGAACGCTTCTGCACTGCGGTGTCTGAAATCCTGCGCACCTATCTGGAAGAACGGTTCGGGCTTCGCGCGCCGGAGCGAACCACTGAAGAATTCCTCGCCGAGCTGAAGACCAGCGGGAGTCTCGACCTGCGCCACAAGCAGGTGCTGGCCGACTTCCTCACCCGATGCGACTTGGTGAAGTTCGCGCAGGCCAACCCGGGCCGTCCTGAGTTGGAGGAACTGCATGGAGTCGCGCTGCGGGTGGTCACCGAGACTATTCCCACCGCCGCGCCACCGGTGATTTCGTCCGCGTCTCCGACACCGCCGCTCCAGTTTCCGGGAGACCGCAGGCCATGAACTCCTCCTTCTGGAATCTGGGCTTAAGCTTCGGTGCCCCTTGGTGGCTGCTCGGGCTCCTTGCCCTCCCGCTGCTGGCGTGGATTCACAATCGCACAGCCCGCGAGGGCGCCTTTGTGTACTCCAGCCTCTCGCTGATGAAGGGGATCACCGAGCTGTCGCGAACCCGCGCCGGAGTAATCCTGAAGAACCTGCGCTGGGCGGCACTGGTGCTTCTGATCGTGGGCATGGCTCGTCCCCGCGTCGGCGGAGGCCAGGCTCCGCTGAAGGCCAGCGGCATCGACATCGCCGTCGCGGTGGACCTGTCCGGATCGATGGCCGCAGAGGACTTCGAACTGCGCGGCGAACGGGTCAACCGCCTCACCATGCTGCAAGACGTCCTGCGCACCTTCATCGACCACCGCCCCGCGGACCGCATCGGCCTGGTCGCCTTCGCCACGCAAGCCTTTATTGCGGCGCCGCCCACGCTTGATCACGACTTCCTCCACCGCGTCCTCAGTCGGCTTGAGCTCGGCGCGATCGACGGAAATCAAACCGCTATCGGCTCGGCACTGAGCGCGGCGGTAAACCGGTTGCGCGAGCTGAAGTCGAAGTCGCGAATCGTGATCCTCATGACCGACGGCCAGAACAACGCCGGCAAGATTCCACCGCTCACCGCCGCCGAAGCCGCGCAGGCACTCGGCGTTAAGGTGTACACCATCGGCGTCGGCACCCACGGTTACGCCCCCATGCCGGCGCGCGACGCCTTCGGTCGCAAGGTGTACGTGAAGCAGGCGGTGGATATCGATGAGGACACGCTGAAGAAGATCGCCGAAAAAACCGGCGGAAAATACTTCCGCGCCGACAGCACCGAGACCTTGCGCAAGATCTACTCGGAGATCGACCGGCTGGAAAAAACCGAGATGGAAACCCGAAAGCACGCCTATTACGACGAGTGGATGGCTTACTTCGTCGTGCCAGCACTCGGGTTGCTTACGCTCGAACTGCTGCTCGGCCAGACGGTGTGGAGGAAGTTGCCGTGAACAGTGTGAACTTTGCCAAACCCCAGATGCTCTGGCTGGCCGCCGCGTGCGTGCCACTGCTGAGCCTCTTCCTCGTCTGGACCTGGCGCCGCAAGCAGCAGGCCGCCGCACAATTCATCCGGTCCCGGCTGTGGGCGCAGCTCACCGTCGGCGTCTCGTATCCGCGCCAGATCCTCAAACGCGTTCTGTTCGCCTTCGTGGTCGTGCTGTTGGTCTTCACCCTGGCGCGTCCGCAGATTGGCTTCATCGAGGAGGAAGCCCGGGCCAGCGGCCTCGACATCGTGGTGTGCTTCGACGTGTCGCGATCGATGCTCGCAACAGACGTGTCTCCCAACCGCCTCTCCCGCGCGAAGCTCGCCGCCTACGACCTCGCGGGCATCGCCAAGACCGACCGGCTCGGCTTGGTTCCCTTCGCCGGGAACGCCTTCCTCCAGGTGCCGCTCGCCCTGGACGACGAGGCCTTCCTCCAGAGTGTTCGCGCCCTCGACACCGACGTGATTCCCGAACAGGGCACGGCCTTTGCTGATGCCATCCGCGAATCGATGAACGCCTTTGGCAAGGACAGCACCGGAGCCCGAGCGGTGGTCATTCTCACCGATGGCGAGGACCACGAGGAGGGGGCCATCGAGGCTGCCCGTGCCGCGGCCAAGGAAGGGGTGCGGATTTTCACCATCGGCATCGGCACTGCTCAGGGCGCGCTGCTTCAGGCTCCGGATCCCTACGGCAACCCGATCTTCGTGAAAGATGCCGAGGGCAACGCGGTGAAGTCGCGTCTCAACGAACCCGCGCTCAAGCAACTGGCCGAGGCGGGCGGCGGCTTCTACCTGCCCTTGCAAGGACGCCGGACCCTGCAAACGCTCTATGATCGAGGACTCGCGCCATTGCCCAAGACCGAGTTCAAGGCGGGGCGCGCCCGGGAGTGGATTGAACGCTTTCAATGGCCACTGGGGGTTGCGATTTTGCTCCTGATGGTCGAGTTTGTCTTCTCGGAACAGGCCCTGCCTTCGCGCCGTCGCAACCGAGCCCTCGCGGAGGCCGCCGCATGATCCCGTCCATGTCGCGCCGTTTTCCATCATTCCTCTCCCGCTCGCACTGTCCGCGCCGCCCGGGCGTGGCATCGTTGTTGACGTGGATGGTCGCCATCCTGACCGGACTGGCGTTGCACGGGGCCTCGCCGGACACCGCCGAGCAGGCCTACAAGAAAGGCGATTTCCAAAAGGCACGGCGCGAATATGACGCGCTGGTCCAGGGTCAACCGGACGACCCCCGCTATCAGTTCAATGCCGGTGCCGCGGCCTACCGCACCTACGATTTCACCAACGCCGCCAATCGATTCGAAGCCACCCTGGCCTCGCCGGATCTCAAGCTTCAGGAAAAGGCCTACTACAATTTGGGGAACACGCGGTACCAGTTGGGATTCCGCGCGCCGGATCCTCAGGCGAAGTTGAAGCAATGGCAGCAGGCGGTGACCGATTACAGTTCAGCCCTGAAGCTCGACGCCGCCGACACCAACGCCGCCTCCAACCTTCAGTTCGTGAAGTCCAAGGTGGAGGAATTGATGCGTCAGCAACCGCCTTCACAGCGGCAAAAGAATCAGGACAAAAACCAGGATCAGGACAAGGAGAAGAAGGATCAGGACCCCTCCCAGGAATCCAAGTCGGACAAGGACAAGGACCAAGAAAAGAAGCAACAGGATGCGCAGCAAAAGCAGTCCAAGGACGATCAATCCAAGTCCGACCCCAAGGAACCGCAGGACGGAAACCCCGACAAAAAGGACGGCCAGGACCCAGCGCAGAACGATTCCAAAAAACAGGAGCAGGAGTCCAAATCCGGCCAGAAACAGGACGGCAAAGACGGCAAGGACGCGGGTCAGAAGTCGGAGGGCAAGGATGGCAAAGGACAGGCCATCGGCATGGAGGAGGGCAAGGCGGGCGAAATGAGCCAGGCGCAGGCCGCCAAGCTACTGGATGAACAAAAAGGTGACGAAAAGGCGCTCATCTTTCAGCCCGGCGGCCAGGGCAAGCGCCCGCGCGACCCCTCACAACGGAGCCGAAAGACGTGGTGATGCACTCGTTCTCTTTCCGCCAACGCAGGATCCACGCAGCGATCCGGCATGCTTGGCTCTGGATCGGGCTGGCCGGCTGGTTGGGGTTCGGCCTGCTCGCCGCCGTCGCCGGATCGCTCGTTGCCCGGCTCGAACCCGATTCCATCGCGGCCGGCGACACCGCCACCCTGCAGCTCATCTTCAAGGACTGCGGTCGTGTCGACGCCCCCCAACTCCCGCCCATTCCCGGATGCCGCATTCAATATGTCGGCGCCAGCGAGCAGTATGTCGTCGGCACCGAGGGCACCTTTCGGGCGACGATCCACAACTACACCCTGCAACCCGCCGCCGCAGGCGTCATCGAGATTCCCGGGTACAGCATGGAGGTGGAGGGTCAAAAGCTGACCTCACAGCCGCTCAAGCTCACCGTTGGTAAGGGATTTGACCAAGCAGAGATCGGCTTCCTCAAAGTGGTGCTGGAGAAGAGCGAGGCCTACCTTGGGGAAACTCTGCCCGCGGAGGTGCGATTCTATTTTAAGTCGGCTCCGCTCGACGTCCAGCCGCTCCCCACCCTCAAGCTCGACGGCTTCGTGATCAACCGCCAGGGCGAACGACGCCAGGGCAACGAGCGGGTCGGAAATGAACTCTACAGCGTGGTCGCGTGGCGAATGGCGCTGACGGCGGTGAAAACCGGCGATCTCGCGCTAGGGCCGGCCGAGCTCGAGACCATTTACAACGTCCAGTCGCGCACCCGCCGGCGCGGAGCGTTTGACGATCCCCTTTTTGATCGGGTGTTCGGCGGTGGGGGTGAGCGACGCAAGCTTACCTTCACCAGCGAAACCAATCGGATCCGAATCATCGCCCCGCCCCGTGAGGGCCGGCCCGCCAGCTTCAACGGCGCCGTGGGGCAGTTTCAGATCGCAATGACCGCCACACCGGCACGGGTTGCGGTCGGGGATCCGGTCACGGTGCGCGGGAAGATCACCGGACGCGGCGGATTCGATGCCCTGAAGGTTCCTGACTTTCCCGCAGGTTCAGGCTTCCAGGTGTACGCGGGCTCCAATCATTTCGAACCGAGCGACGATCTCGGCCTCACCGGCACCAAGACCTTCGAACAAATCCTCGTCCCGGAGCGCGGCGAGCTGAAGTCCATCGACTGGCCTGCCTTCTCGTACTGGAACCCCGACACCCGCCGCTACGAATCGGCGACCATTCCGTCCATGGCGCTCGACGTCCGCGGCGCCGCCGTGGCGCAGGCGGCCCCCACCGGATCGATCCCCGCGGGCGGCGCGGCCACCGTCGTGCCGACCAACCCCGCCTCGGACTTTCGCCCCCCAACGCTCCGCGACACCCCGCACCGCCCACTGCTCCGGCCCGTGGTAGACAGTCCATGGTTCCTCGGACTCGTTGCGCTGCCGGGCGTGGTTTGGGCCTTTCTCGCCGGATTCCTCCGTTGGCAGGCACGGCCGCGCGATGTCAGTCGTCAACTCCGAGAACAGCGAACCCAACGGGTTGAGGAGGCCTTCCAACGCCTCGTTCGTGCCAGTCGAAGCGGCGCTTCCGCGGAATTCTTCGCGTCGCTCAATCAGTGGCTGCAGCTCCGCTTGTCGACCGCGTTGGAGCGTCCGAGCGGCTCGATTACCAGCGAGGTCATCCACACCCAGCTCCGCCCTCGCGGGCTTCCGGACGCCACGGCATCGCAGCTCGAGCGCCTGTTTGTCGCCGTGGATCAAGCCCGCTACTCGGTGGACGCGAATGCCGCCCGCTTGGAATCGCTGCAAGCCGACGCCGAGGCGGTCGAGGCGGTGCTCCGCGCCTGGAAGGAAAACCGATGAATCGAGCCTGCGCCCGCCCCCGATTACCGCTCCTGTTTCTGCTGGTGACGATCGCCACATTTTTGGCGGCCATCGGCGGGGTTCGTGCGGCGGCACCCGGGGACTTTGACAGCGCCAATCGCGCCCTCGCTGCCGGCCGCGCCGAGGAAGCCGGCCGCGTTTACGAACGGCTCGCAACGAACGGCACGACCTCAGCCGCCATCGAGCGAAACTGGGCGCTCGCCTGCCAGCAGATGGGACTCAACGCGCAGGCCCTGCTTCACCTCCGCCGCGCGGCACAGCTCGCGCCACGCGATGGCGACATCCTCGCGGATCTCCGAACTCTGCGCACCAAGCTCGGCGCCACTGCCGGAACCGAGTCCCGGGACTCCGCTTGGATTCGAAGGGTGAGCGTGGATGCGTGGGGTTGGCTTGCGTTTGGATTGGTGTGGGTCAGCGCCGGCCTGGGAATTGCCGGATCACTGCGGCCCCAACTTCGTCCTCGGTTGATGGGCGCCTTCACCTTGTGCGCCGGCGCGAGCGGCGTGGCAGCGCTGCTGGCGGGGATCGCCTACCTCGATTTCGAGTCCCTGCCCAACGCCATTGTGCTTCAGGCCGACACCATCCTGCGTCAAAGCCCCATCGATGAGGCCCGTCCCGCCTTCACCGCCCCCGCCGCCGCCGAACTGCGGGTGCGCGACACCCGTCCCGGCTGGGTGATGGCAGAAGACCCCGCCTCAGGCCGCTTTGGATGGGTGCCCCAGCAGCAGTTGGGGTTCGTGATTCCGTAGGAGCGAACTGGAACGGGGCGATCATCGAAGACGCGGATTCTCGGCCTTGGTTCGTTCCGGCTTTGGTGTGAGTTCTTGCGTATGGGGCATGCCCAGACCGGCTGAAGCCGGAACTCCGAACGGCTAGGACCAACCCCCGGGGCAACCCATCTCCCATCTTCGATCTCCGATCCCCGATTCGGCTCTCATTCGTAGTGCGTCCACATCCGGACCACTTTGACCGTCTGTTCCGCCTCGTACACTTGGTAGACCAGCCGGTGCTGGATGTTGATGCGTCGCGAATACGCTCCGGCCAAATCCCCGACCAATTTCTCGAAGGGCGGCGGATTTTGGAACGGGTTGCGGGCGAGCATCTCAAGCAAGCGCTCTGCCTGCGGGCGCAGGTTGGACGACGCTAGTTTTCGTGCATCTTTCTGCGCCTGCTTCGTGAATACCACGTCCCAAGTCACCAGCCGGGATTCTTGGAGGCCTTGCTCAGCGGCTCCGCGAGACCCTTTCGGACAGACTCGCGAACCCCGGGAATGGAGAGGAGATAGAGCGTCTCTTGAATGCTGCGCCAGTCGGCCTCCGACACCAGGACGGCGTTGGATCGTTTGCCGGTAATCTGGATGGGCTCGTGCGACTCGGCCGCTTCATCGAGCAGTTGGTACAGTTGCGCGCGAGCCTGGGTTACTGGAAGCGATGTCACATGCATACGTTCGCTATCCCGTACGCCAAGTCAACTCGAAGCAGAGCCGCCGCCGAACTACGCGTGCGCGACACCCGTCCCGGCTGGGTGATGGTAGAAGACCCCGCCTCAGGCCGCTTTGGATGGGTGCCCCAGCAGCAGTTGGGATTCGTGATTCCGTAGGTGGCGGGCTGGATCCTGCGGGAGACGTTGCGCGGTGCTATCGGCCTTATTTCATTTCTTGCCGTGAGGCCCGCGAGGCAGGCCCCGAATTGCAGCGCTCCAAACTCAATCCCCCTCGCCGGCAAGATGCCAGCGCTCCGAACTCCCATCTCCCATCTCCGAGTTCCGATCTCCGCGCCCCGGTCGCCTTTTCCCTTGGCTCGCACGCTCCGCCTCGCTATCTGAACAGCCGATGATTCCCCTTCGGTCCCGTATCCCGCTCGTCTTGGCGTTGTTGACGGGTATCGCGTCGGGATTTTTCACGGGGTGCGTCACCCACCGGAGCTTCGACCGGAGCGGGGTCCACGTCTTCGAGACCAACCAGGTGATCCGCGTGGACATCGATGGACAGCTTTTCACCGAATACCACTTCCGCGATGTGTCGCGGCCCTTCCTCTATCCCATCGTCAACGAACGCGGCGACCACTTCACCCGCCGCTGGCCTCAGGAGACGGTCAACGGCGAAGAACACGATCATCCGCACCATCACGCCCTGTGGTGGGCCCACGGCAGCGCCAACGGGGTGGATTTTTGGAGCGAGGAGCCCAATGCCGGACGCACGGTGCACCAGTCGTTTTCGGCCCTCGAATCCGGCCCTCGTGCCGGCACCATCACTAGCCGCAACCGCTGGATCGCCAAGGATGGCAAGGTGATCGCCGACGACGTCCGCACCT
>JANXMD010000169.1 GCA_025354845.1 Verrucomicrobiota bacterium
TGAGTTGTTCGGCCCGGCGCGACTTCAGCAAACGTTGTCGGCGCAGCATGGCGACCAATCACTCGAGCAATGGGCCAGCTCCATTCGACAGGCGGTGGCGCAGTTTTCAGGCACTGGTCCCCTGGCCGACGACATCACCCTGCTTCTGCTTCGGCGCCCCTGATTCGGGCGATCCTCTCGCGGTCAACTGCTGACACGTAGCGTCTCCAACGCTACCCGGACTGCGCCGGCGCGATTCTCAACGTGGAGTTTTTCCAGGACGTGTTCGGCGTGCTTTTCCACCGTGCGGCGTGAGGAGCCGAGGATGATGGCGATCTCAGCGTTGGTCTTGCCCTCGCTGATCCAGAAAAGAACCTCCGCCTCGCGTGGTGTGAGCCCCAATGAAAGCAGGTCGGCCGGCTTGGGGGTTCGTTCGCTGGAAAGTTCGAGCACGCCCAGATCGCGCGGACCGGTGGGACGCAGCACTTTCACTTCCAAGCCCGGTGGCAGCCCCGAGGCAATCCCCGCTCCGGCCAGAATCATCAGGGAAGCGGGAAGCTGGTCGCGTCCGGCTTCGGGATAAAAACGGGTGAGCAACGTCTGGGTTAGTTGCGTGGCAAAGTGGATGCGGCCTTGGGCGTCGACCAGCAGAAGTCCGCGATCAAGGGAATCGCGCAGCAGTTCTTCGGCTTCGCGGCGCATGTCGACCTCGTCCTGAAGCGCCCGTTGCAAGGCCGCAATCCGCAGCTGGGTCCGCACCCGCGCCAGGACCTCGGCAGTCTGGATGGGTTTGGTAACGTAATCCACCGCACCGGCCTCCAGGGCACGTACTTTTTCCCCCACCTCATCCACCGCGGTGAGGAAGATGACCGGGACGTCCACCAATCCAGGTCGGGCTTTGAGCCGGCAGCAGACTTCCAGGCCGTTGATTCCCGGGAGCATGAAGTCGAGTAGGATCAGGTCGGGAATCTCGTGATCCACCTGGGCGAGCGCGCCTTCGCCGCTCTCCGCCACCAACACGCGATAGCCCGCCTGCGACAAGGCATCGAGCAGCAACGCGAGATTCGCCGGGATGTCATCGACGACGAGGACGGTGGCATTGGACATGGGACGAGCGCCCAGTCACGGACCGCAACGGCCGCGAACAGGTGGGAGTATCCTGCGATGAACGGCCGCGAAATGCCATCACGGCTTCGGAGTCGATGGATTCAATCGTTCGCGGAGGGCCGCCATGCGGTATCCGCCGGCGAGAATCTCCAATTCCGCGGCGAAAGCGGCGAATTCGGGGGATCGGGACCGCAATGCCACGAGCTCAGCGCGAAGGGTGATGATGTCGCCCCGGTTCGCCGCGCCACGGAGCAGGACCAGCACGGCTTCGGGAGGGGACGCGGCCGTCGAAGTTCCATCGGCAGACTGGCGAACGGACGACGAGGGAACTACCGGCTCCCGATCCGGTTCCGCCACTCGCCACACCAACGAGAGCTGGTCCTGAAGAACGCGGTAGAGTTGCTCCTCGTGAAACGGCTTGGGCAGGAATTCGTCGGCGCCCGCCCGGAGGGCATCGTCGCGATTGAACCCCAGCACCGAGGCCGAGGTGGCCACCACCTTCGCCTTGAAGCCGGGAAGGGCACGGAGTCGGCGATTGAGTTCGAAGCCGTCCATTCCGGGCATCCGCAAATCCAGCAACACCAATTCCACTCCCAGAAGCTGCGGCATGGCGAGGGCCATGGCGCCGCTATCCGCCTCCATCACGTCAAACCCGAGGGGTTCCAGGAATTCACGCAGCAGTCGACGATTGATCTCGAGATCGTCCACCAACAACACCGCACGACGCGGTCCCTCGTATCCCGTGATCCGGCGGATCCCTGTGGCCGTTGAAGGATCGCTCGAGGGCGGAAGCGACACCGCAAAGGTGAACCGACTGCCGGTGCCAGGCTGGCTCGTGACTTCGATGAGGCCGCCCATGAGACCGACCAGGTGTTGACTGATGGCCAGTCCGAGGCCGGCACCGGGTTCCGGAGGACGTCCACTGACCGCCTGGGAAAAGGGTTGAAAGAGCCGTGCCACGTCCTCCGATGCCAATCCTGGTCCGCTGTCGATCACCGAGAACCGCACCCGTCTGGCATTCATATCGCGAGCGGATGCGGCTTCGGTGGATGCCTCCAACCGGACCGAGCCCTGGCGAGTGAATTTGATCGCATTACCCACCAGGTTTTCGAGGACCTGCCGGATCCGCTGAGAATCGCCGTAAACCGTGCCGGCCGGAAGATCGCCGAGGACCATCTCCAACTTCAAACCACGGTGGGCCGCCCGGGGTGAAAAGCTGGCCTCCACGTCACGCAGCAGATCTCGCAGCGAAAACGACGCCGGTCGCAATTCGACGCGACCCGCCTCCACCTTTGCCAGATCCAGGACATCGTTGATGAGACCGAGCAGGTGGTCGCCGCTCGAACGAATGATGCGCAATCGCTCCCGGTTGCGGTCGGTCATGTCGTCATCACGGCCCAGGATCTGTGCGAAGCCGAGAATGCCGTTGAGCGGCGTGCGCAGCTCGTGGCTCATGTTGGCCAGGAATCGTGATTTGGCCCGATTGGCCTCCTCGGCCGCGTCCCTGGCGACTTCCAGCTCGCGCGTACGAATCGCGATCAGCGCCTCGAGCTCGCGAGATCGGGTCTCCGCGCGGCGCAGCTTCCACCGCAGCAACGCATGGAAGGCGAGAGCCGCGACGACTGCATAGACGAACAACGCGCCGGTGCTCCGATACCAGGGCGGTGCGACTTCAAAGGAATACGACGCCACCGGACTCACCTCCCCGGATTCATTGCGAAAGCGAACCTCGAAGGTCAGCAGACCACCATCGGGATTGAGGAATTCCCGTTCGGTCTCGGGGGTCCACTCGCTCCATCGGTCGTCGAATCCGCGCAGTCGGGTCTGAAACTCCGTCACCGCGCCGAAACCAAACTGAGCTGCAGCAACGGTAATCCGCACCGGTTCCCGCCGGTGACGAAAGTGGCCAATCGTTCCCACCGGTTGATTGGTGCCCTCGGCGTGCACCGCGCGGATAAGTGGGGCCCATCGCGGCGGCGCGGTAGATCCATACGACTGCAGGGGCAACCGGAATACCGATCCGCCAAACGGCTTCACCCAAAGCACGCCTCCAGCAGGTTCGGGTTCCCAAAGCGCGAACTGAAATCCGCGCTGCCCCACCGCCGCGCGCACGGATGCCGTGGCGGGCTCAAACCGGACCGAACCGTCCGCGGATTGACGGAAGCGCGCCAGCGGATACGGCGTCTCCTTGAGCGTGTGAATCGCATTCACCCACGCGTCGCCGGGTGCGCCCCGCATCACGGGGTCCACGATCAGATTCGTCCGCTGCGGAACCAGCAGCCGCGCATCGACGGCAAACTGATCCGTGGAGCGATCGTAGCGGTAAAGTCCCGCCGCCGTGCTGAAGTGCGGTCCCAGCGAGCTGTCAAAGAGGAAGATTTGCTCATGATCCTTGGGAAGACCGTGAGGCTGCTGTGGATGGACGTACTGACGCACCTGCGCGGCCGACCATGGGGTCGTCGGGGACGCACGCACCGCCCGGAATACCCCGCGCGTCGTGGTGCCCGACCACAGGGTACCGTCGGATTCCTCGAGCAGCGATACGACCTCGCCACTGACTTGCGGCACCGTGCCCTCCACCACCCAGGTTCCGTTTCGCACCACCGCACTCAACAGTCGGTCCGCGAGCCCGACAAAGACGCGTCCGGGATCGGTCTTCGACTGGGCGAGGCTAAGCACCGGAGACGGCGCCGAAAACACCAGCTTGAGTCCATCCGATTCGACGCGATGCAATCCGGCGGCACCTCCAATCATCAATCCGGTGGAATGACTGAGCAGCTTGGTACCCTGGGTTCCCGACGGCACGCGGGGATCGCGCTCCAAGCGGGCCGGAATACCCGATTCCGGCTGGCCCGGCACCACCCGCAACAGGGCGTCGTCCGCCAACAGAAATAAGGTTCCCTCGTGCCGGACCGCGCCGCCAATTCGTGTGTTTTGCCGGCCATCCTCACGCGGAAACAGGGTGACCGGGGCGGAACGATCCAGACGGTTCACACCGTCCTGGGTGCAAATCCACAAACCGCCCTCCCGATCTTCGGTGAGGCCACGAACACGGTCGCTCGTCAGTCCCATCGCAGTGGCAATCACCTGCAACGATCGTCCCTCGGCATCCATCAATCCCAAACCATCTCCCGCCGTGCCCACGGCAATGGTTCCATCGCGGAGACGGCGCACCACGGTGGGATCCACACGGGACAACCACCCTCCTGGTTCCACGATCCGCATTCCCAGGGTTCGTTCACCGGACACTTCGACGACGCCGGATCCCCGAACCAGCAGCCGCAAATCGCCCAAACCGTTGGTCCATCCTCCAACGACGCTGCCGACCATTCCCGTCGCGGAAACGCGCGGTTGCCAGTCGCCATTCATCCATTCCGTCAATCCGGCAACCGACGACTGGAGAAACAGCCGATGATCCGCGGCGACCAGTCGAACCTTCTCACCCGGGGCGAGATCTCGTCGCGTCAGGCTCCCTGCATCCCAACGCAGCACCACCGAATCGCCAGCGGCAAAGACACCGTCGGACCGCACCACCAGATCTCGGAGCAATCCCACGGACCGGTTGGTCGGCCCCAACTGCTGCAACAAATCGGTGTGGTGGAGCCTGCCATCCGCATCCCAAGTGATGGAGCCGAACGCGTCGACGCCGGCTGTCCACAGTCCGGTGACCCCACCGTTCATCCCCCAAGCGAGGTTTCGGAGGTACTGCGGTGGCAGCCTGAGAAAACTCCAATCCCGACCGTCGTAACCCAACACGCCATCGAGATTGGCGAAGTGCATCACCCCCGTTTCCGACTGCGCCGAGGCCCAGACCTCAGCCCCTCCCAAATACTCCGCCGCACGCCACACCCGAAGAATGGGCCGCCCGGCCTCGGTTGCGAGGCTCACGGGAAAAGAATTACTTTGAGCCAATGCCGTGATTCCGGAGAAGAAAAGCCCGAGCACCAATCGCGGTGCGAAATATCGGGCTCGAAGCCACCCGAGCCATGAGACTTTGGAACAGTACAGCAACGACGGGAGTTAACCCTGGGATGCAGTTGCCGACAACCGCTAGGTCGCCATCGCGCAAGTTTGAGACGGGCTACCTTCCTTAATTTTTAATTCGTCTTTTTCCCCTCCGCCTCCGGGATTGTTTACGCCGCGTGTTTCCGTGAGGTTTGAGAGGTGAATCGCACGGTTGTCCTCAATGTCGTCGGGCTTACGCGGGGTCTCATCGGAGACCACACACCGCGAATTCGCGCCTATCTCCAGGCGGGACACTCCACCGTGATTGACCCCGCTTTCCCGGCGGTGACGTGCACCGCTCAATCCAACTACCTCACCGGCAAGCCGCCCGCCGAGCATGGGATCGTGGCCAATGGCTGGTACCATCGCGAGTTGGCCGAGGTGCAGTTCTGGAAGCAATCCAACCACGTGGTCACCGCGCACAAGCTTTGGGACGAGCTCAAGGCCACGCAGGCCGGGTTCACCTGCGCCCAGCTGTTCTGGTGGTACAATATGTACTCCAGCGCCGACTGGTCGATCACCCCGAGGCCCATGTACCCGGCCGACGGTCGCAAATTCTTCGACATCTACACGTGGCCCTACGACATCCGCACCGAGATCAAAAAGACGCTCGGTGAGTTTCCGTTCGCCGGATTCTGGGGACCGGCCGCGGGCATGCAGTCGCCGCAGGGCGCGCCCGATTGCGTGTCGCGCTGGATCGCCGAATCGGCCAAGTGGATCGAAACGAGGCATCACCCCACGCTCAGTTTCGTTTACCTGCCGCACCTCGACTACAACCTCCAACGCCTCGGCCCCAAACATCCCGACGTGCCGCAGGATCTGCGACGGATCGACGCCATCGTCGGCGACCTTCTGGATTTTTTCGGCAAGTCGGGCGTGCAGGTGATTTTGCTAAGCGAGTACGGAATCACCGAGGTGAACACCCCGATTCATCTCAATCGCGAATTCCGCAAGCGCGGCTGGCTGACCGTGAAGGAGGAGCTCGGATTAGAACTCCTCGACGCCGGGAATTCACGAGTGTTTGCCGTGGCGGATCACCAGGTGGCTCACATTCAGGTCAATGACAGGAGCTTGATGGGTGAAGTGCAGGAGCTCCTGGAATCCACTCCCGGCGTGGCGGACGTCTGGGATTTTGCGGACAAGGCGCACCACGGCATCGCGCACCCACGCGCGGGCGACCTCATCGCGATTGCCCGCGAGGATGCCTGGTTCACCTACTATTACTGGCTCGACGACGCGAAGGCCCCGGATTTTGCCCGATGCGTGGACATCCACCGCAAGCCTGGATACGACCCTGTGGAGCTATTCCTGGACCCCAAGATTCCCGCGGTGAAACTGAAGATTCTGTGGCGACTGCTGCAAAAGAAGCTGGGGTTTCGCATGCTCATGGACGTCATTCCGCTCGACGCCACGTTGGTCCGCGGCTCGCACGGTTGTCGCCCCAAGAGCCAGGAAGATTGGCCGCTCCTCATCTCCCCCGTCGCGTTGCCCGAAGGCCCGATCGAATCCACCGGGGTTTATGAGCTCCTCAAGCGTGCCGTGATCGGCTGACCATTCCGGGTCCCAGCAAAAAAAGGCCGCCCCGAGGAAACCCCGGGACGGCTTGATGGTGGCACTTCAAAAAACAAAAATTGAACCGGTTCGGCTCTCAGCCCGCCGAGATGTCGATCTTCTTCGGCTGGGCGTCCGCGCGCTTGGGCAGGGTCACGGTGAGCACCCCGTCCTTGAACACGGCGGCGACCTTGTCGGCGTCCACCGGAGTGGAAATCTCCACCGAGCGTTCGAAGCGGCCGTAGCGGCGTTCCGTGCGGAACGTCTCGCCCTCGCGGACCTCGGATTCCTGGCGCCGTTCACCGGCAACGGTGAGGACGCCGTCGAGATAGGTGATCGAGACGTCCTTTCGGTTCACCCCGGGCAGTTCGAGACTCACCGCAACCGCCTCTTTGCTGTCGCGGAGTTCTGCAAGCGGACTGAACGAGGGTTCCGGGTCCGCCTTGGCTGAGGGCGTTCCGGGCGACTCAAACAAGCGATCAAAGTCGCGGGACAGGTTAAGTAGCGATGCCAGCGAGCTGACGGGATAGGCAGGATAGCGGCGAGCGGTCAGAACAGTATTCATAGCGTGTCGATTTAGAGTTAGGTTTTGACTGTCAGTGGATGCGGATCGCGTCTTGCGACCTTCTGACGACCTAATCGCAGCCCGGGTGCCAGGTGCCAAAACGCCCTAAATCCTTGGAAAATCAGGCTCCGTTTGGATTCTGCGCCCGGTCTGCGTGACGCGCTGTGCCGAAGTGAACCACCCGGGTGTGACACGACACACTTTCGCGTCCCAAAGGACCCGTCCGCGCCAAGAATCCGGTCAAAACCGGCATGGAGATTCCCCCCCCCGACCGAATCGCGAGGGGTCAGCCGCCGAGGTAGGCGTCGCGTACTTTGGGATCGGCGCGAAGCTTGGCGGCATCATCCGCCAGGAGAATCCGGCCAGTCTCCAGCACGTAGCCGTACTGGGAAATCTCGAGCGCCAAGTTGGCATTCTGTTCCACCAACAGAATGGTGAGCCCGCGCGTCCGATTCAGCTCCACGATCTTTTCGAAGATCAGCTTCACCAGCAGCGGCGCGATCCCCAGCGAAGGCTCGTCAAGCAGCAGGCATTTGGGCTGACTCATGAGGGCGCGGCCGATGGCCAGCATCTGCTGTTCGCCGCCGCTCAGGGTTCCGGCGAGCTGCTGTTCGCGTTCCTTCAGACGCGGAAAGGTGGCGAAGACGAATTCCTCCTCTCGGGCAATCACTGCCTTGTCGCGCTGGAGGTAGGCGCCCATCTGGAGGTTCTCGCGAACCGTCAAATTGGCGAACACCATCCGACCCTCTGGCGAGTGGGCAATTCCCTGCCCCACCAACTTGTGGGAGGGAACCCCTGTGATGTCGCGTCCCTCGTAAAGGATTTGCCCCGACTTAGGCTTCACCATGCCTGAGATGGCCCGCAGCGTGGTCGTCTTCCCAGCCCCATTGCCGCCGATGAGGGTGACAATCGAGCCCTTCTCGACGCGCAGTGAAACATCGTGCAGCGCGGTGATCGCGCCGTAGTTCACTTGGAGCTGGTTGACTTCGAGCACGGAGGGGAGTGGAAAGGCAAAAGGCAAAAGGCAAAAGGCAAAAGGATGACTTGCGATCGTTCCGCTTTGCCGTGGTGATGATACTCCCGAAGATTCGCATCAGCTCCAATGCCTCTTGCTCCAAGGCAGGCAATTCCTCGTCCCCGCTCACCTCAGTCGCGCGAATGAGACGCAACCAGTAACGGGTCTCACGCGCTTCCTTGAGGCAAATCGCGTTCTTGCTAATGAAATCAGCCCGGCTTTGCCCCGCTTGAGCCTCTTCGGCATTGGCACCAATACTGGTCGCAGACCGAAGCAACTGCCGCACGAGACTTCGACTGACTCCATTCGCCTCCATTCGCCGACAACTTTTGGTCACGGCGACCGCGAACCGAAAGGTCCGCTCCAGAATGTCGAATCCAGTAGCGTCAATCCGCCTCTCCACAATCCCTCCTTTTACCTTTTTACTTTTGCCTTTTGCCTTCCTCGACTCCCTTGCGCTCTTAACCTAAATACGCCGCGATCACGGCGGGGTTGGCTCGGATCTCCGCCGGGGTTCCTTCAGCAATCTTGCGGCCGTATTCCAACACGTGGATGCGCTGACAAATGCCCATGACGACCTTCATGTCGTGCTCCACCAGCAGGATCGCGAGCTGAAACTTGTCGCGGATGAACTGGATGAGCTTCATCAGCTCCAGCTTTTCCGCCGGGTTCATGCCTGCCGCCGGCTCGTCGAGGAGGAGGAGCTTCGGACGGGTGGCCAACGCGCGGATGATCTCCAGTCGACGCTGGTCTCCGTAGGATAAGCTCTTGGACGGCTCGTCCTGCACGCGTTCGAGATTGAAGATCGCCAGCAGTTCCCGCGTGCGCTCGCGAAGCTCGATTTCTTCGCGATGGAACTTCGGTCCACGTGTCAACGAGTGAACGGAGTCGTGCTTGAGGTGCAGGTGGAAGGCCACTCGTACGTTATCGAACACGCTCAGGCTTGGGAAGAGCCGGATGTTTTGGAAGGTCCGCGCAATGCCGCGCTCGGTGATTTCGAAGGGCTTCAATCCCGCGGTCGGCTGGCCCGCGAAGGCAATGCTCCCCTCGGTGGGTTGATAGACGCCGGTCACCATGTTGAACACGGTGGTCTTCCCGGCACCGTTCGGACCGATGAGCCCGACGAGTTCGCCCTCTTGCACCGTCGCCGACACCGAGGATACCGCGGTCAGACCCCCGAATCGGATCGTGACGTTTTCGAGCTGGAGCAGGGATGCCATACGGTTCAGGCCGCGCTCTTTTTCCGAGGCGTCCAGGTAAACAGCCCCTGCGGCCGGGTCAACATCAGGAGGATGAGCAGCAGGGAGTACAGGATCATCCGGTAGTCGCCGAAACTGCGCAGTGTTTCGTTGAGCACCGCCAGAAGCACGGCAGCGACGATGACGCCGACATGGCGTCCCATGCCACCGAGGATGACCATCACCACAATCTCGATGCTCTTGTTGAAGTCAAAGCCGCCCGGATTGAGATACCCCTTGAGGTGCGCATAGAGGCCGCCGGCCACACCGGCGAAAAACGAGCCGACCACGAAGGCGGTGATCTTGTACCGGGTGGTGTTGAGCCCCATCGCCTCAGCGGCCACCTCATCGTCCGCCACCGCGAGGAATCCGCGGCCGTACGTCGAGTTCAACAGCGCCCACACGACGTACACGGTCACGGCTGCCACGCCGAAGGTCCAAAACAGGTTCGTGTAGTCGGGAATGCCGACCAACCCGCGCGCACCCCCGACCGCGTCGACGTTTTGCAGGATCACCTTGATGATCTCGCCGAATCCCAGGGTGACTATCGCGAGGTAGTCGCCCTTGAGCCGCAAGGACGGGGCTCCGACCGCGAGTCCGGCCAGCGCGGCGACCAAGCCTCCAAGCAGCAGGCTGGCGGGAAACAACACCCACTGGAGCACCCCCGCGGAGGCACCCAACTTGGGTCCCAGCGTCGTGGTCAACATGGCCGAACTGTAGGCCCCCACCGCCATGAAGCCGGCGTGACCGAGGGAAAATTGCCCGGTGAACCCATTGATCAAGTTGAGGCTCGAAGCCAGCGTGATCGCGATGCCGACACCCAGCGTCACGTCGAGGATGTAAGGATCGATTCGTCCCGAGAACGCCGAGAAGCCGCCCGCGACAAGGAGCGCCACCAGAAGAAAGATCTGGGATTTCGGAAGCTTCATCCTAGAAACGGCATTTCGAACCACAGATGGACACAGATAAACACAGATATCGAAAGAGATGAGTCGATTGCTTCCGGTTGGAAAAGACTCATCCCCCCGGTGCCGCTTGGAGCCGTGCCTCCGGGTCCTTTTGATCTGTGTTCATCTGTGTCCATTGTGGTTTCAGTCTTCTTCAACAACCGGATTTGGGCTCATACCTTTTCTACGCGCAGCTTCCCGAGCAGTCCGGCGGGACGGAACAACAGGATGAGAATTAGGATCGCGAAGGCGATGGCGTCCCGGTAGGTGGACATACGGGTGCCGGAAACGAAGGTCTCCACCAAGCCGATGAGCATCCCGCCGAGCGCCGCGCCCGGCAAGTTGCCGATGCCGCCCAGCACCGCCGCCACGAACGCCTTGAGTCCAGGCAGCGTGCCCATGAGCGGATCGATGCTCGGGTAGTTCATCGCGTACAGCACGCCACCAGCTCCCGCCAGAGCGGAGCCCAGCGCGAAGGTGAAGGAGATGACCGCATCGTTGTTGATGCCCACCAGCGAGGCCGCCGTGGCATTGAAGGACATAGCGCGCATAGCGGTGCCGATGCGGGTGCGGTGGACGATCCACCACAGGGCCACCAGCAGCACCGCCGAAACGGCGAGGACGATCACCTGATTGCTCGAAATGGTGAGCGAGCGGAAATGCAACTGGGTCTCCGGGAAGAGCCTCTGCTGCCCGCCGCCGGGGACCGGGAACTGGAAGGCGCGGGGATTGGCGCCCAGGATCTTTTGTCCCGCGTTTTGGAGAAACAGCGAGACACCGATGGCCGTGATGAGAACCGTCAGATTGGACCGGTTGCGCAGCGGTTTGTAGGCGAGTTTTTCAATGACGACTCCGAGGACGGCGGATCCCGCCATGGCAGCGGCCAGGGTAGCGATGCCACCCCAGACAGTGCCCGCACCGAGCCTGGGTCCGAGGTAGAATCCGATATAGGCACCCACCATGAACACGTCGCTGTGGGCGAAATTGATGAACCGGAGAACACCGTAAACCATGGTGTATCCCAGGGCGATCAGCGCGTAGATCGCACCCAGGGAGAGCCCATTGATGAGCTGTTGCAGCAGTTCGGTCATGTACCGTCCAGCAGGCAAGCCGGACAACCGGCGAGCCTGAGGGGCCGGCCGTGGACCGGTCAAGGTGCGACCGACTGGAGGAAACGGAACTGACCGCCCTCGACCCGAACAATCGAAGCCGGCTTCCGAGCGTTGCGTTCGGAATCCATGGCGATCCGGCCGGTGATGCCCTCGAAACCCGTGGTGCCGGCGAGCGCGGTTCGAATCGCCTTTGGCTCCGCGCTCTTCCCCCGTCGAATGGCGTCAGCGATCAGATTCAGCGCGTCGTAACCCAGAGCCGACACCCCGGTGGGCGCTTTGTTCCAGCGCTGGGTGTAGCGCGCGATGAAGCTTCGGCTGCGCGGCGAGGTGTCGCTGGTCGAGAAGTGTACCGGAAAGAAGGCACCATCCGCCGCAGCGCCGGCAATCTGGACCAGCTCGGGCGCCTCGAATCCATCGCCGCCAAGAACCGGAACCGTCAATCCGAGCTGGCGTGCCTGCAGGAGAATCAGGCCGGCATCGCCATAGTAAGCGGGAACAAACAGCGCATCGGGCCGAGCAGCTTTGAGTGCGGTCAATTGCGCGCGGTAGTCCTTGTCGCCGCCGGAAAACTTCTGCTCCCCGACAAGTTCCACTCCATCTACGATGCACCGCTGACGGAAAAACCCGGCGAGCCCGAGGCTGTAGGACGAGGCCACATCGCTCAACACGCCAACCCTGCGGACCTTCAAGGTTTCGTGAGCGAACTTGGCCATCACTGTTCCCTGAAATGGATCGGTAAAGCAGACCCGAAAGATGCAGTCCCCAATCTCGGTCACCTTGGGGTTGGTCGCAGCCGGCGACACCACCGGAATGCCGGCGCGCTGGGCGATCGGCGCGCCCTCCAGACAGCGGCCGGAGGCGCCCTCGCCGACGATCGCCACCACGTGATCGCGAGTGATCAACTTCCGAACCACCGTGGCCGCTTCGCCAGCCTTGGACTGCGTGTCCTCCGCGAGAACCAGCAAGGGCCGCCCATCAACACCACCCGCCGCATTGATCTCCTCCACCGCCATTTGCACGCCCATGTGGGTGTACTGACCAAGGCCGGCTTCCCGGCCGGTGAGCGAGGAGAATTCTCCAATGCGAATCGGCTCCGCTGCGGCGCCCGCCCAAGAAACCCCGAGAGCCAGAACCGCTCCGAGAAAGAACGAGCGCCCGAAAAAACCGCGGAGACTTAAACCGCAGAGGCGCGGAGACGCAGAGAAACCGAGGAGCTGGGAGATGGGAGGTGGAAAATAGCGGTTCGGAACAAACATGCTTCGCTCCGCTTTTGCCTTTTTCCTTTTGCCATTTGCCTTCGGATTCACGGCTCGATCGTTTCGAGGTATTTGAACTTCCCGTTTTCGACCGTGATGATCACTGCGGCTTTGGAGGCATTGCGCTGCGCATCCAACGTCGTCTTGCCGGTCACGCAGGGGAAATCCTTCGTGGCCGCCAGCGCCTCACGAACCTTGGCGCCATCGGTCGAACCGGCGCGACGAATGGCGTCCACCAAAACCATGGCGGAATCGTAGCCAAGCGCTGCCATCGCATCAGGAGTCTCTCCGCCAAACTTGGCCTGAAAGGCCTTCACAAAGGACTCAATCTTGTCCGATTTCGCCTCGGGCGAGTAGTGCGTGGAATAGTAGGTATTCTTGAGCGCTGCACCGGCGATTTCGATGAGCTGCGGTGCCTCCCAGCCGTCGCCGCCGAAGATCGGGATGTTGATGCCGAGCTGGCGAGCCTGGGAGACGACCAGGCCGGCCTCGGTGTAATAGCCGGGGACAAAAATCACATCGGGGTTGGAGGCCTTGATCGCGGTCAACTGCGCACGGAAGTCTTTGTCCTTCGACGTGTACTTCTGCTCGACCACGATCTTGCC
>JANXMD010000182.1 GCA_025354845.1 Verrucomicrobiota bacterium
CACCAACGGGTCCGATGTCGTTCCTCGGATCAAACCGGCGCAGGCATCGGAGGTGATCGCCACTGGAACCGTCGCCGTCGATTGCCCCGTCACGGTCGCCAAAATCGGAACCACCGGCGGCACGGTGTCCGCCACGATCACCGTCTGGTTCGCCGTGCTGCTGTTGCCATTTCCATCGTTGAAGGTCCAGTGGACGGTGAACGTCCCCTGCGTGGTGTACGCCAGCGGATCCGATGTGGTTCCGGTGACCACTCCCGCGACCGCATCGGTCGTCACGGCCACCGGCACCGTGGCGGAACATTGGCCCGTCACTGTGGCCAACACGGGCGACACCGGGCTCGTCGTGTCCCGCACCTTGACCGTGAAACTACCGGAAGTGGTGGCGCTCAAACTGTCGGTGGCGGACACCGCCACGGAAGTGTCTCCGATCGGAAACAGGCTTCCGCTGGCCGGCGCCACACCGGGAATCAGCACACCGTCCTCAATATCCGTCGCCGAAACGCTGAACGCGACCAGGGCACCACCGGGACCAGTGGCCTCGGCGATGACCGGCGAACCCGGAAGCGAAAGAGTCGGTGGCGCATTGAATGCGTTTCCCTGCAGGCTGATGTCAAACGGGGTATTGAGCGGATCGTTGCTGGAAATGTGCAGGGCAGCTGATTTGTTACCGATGCTGGCTGGAGCGAATTTTACCTTGAAGCTGGTGGTTCCCTGAGGACTTACTGGCGCCACGGGATTTGCGGTCACCAGGAACTGCGTTGGGTCATTCCCATCCAGAGTGATGTTGAGTCCAGTCAAGCCGCTGTCGCCCAAATTCCGGATGAAGAAGGTGAGGCTCGATTCGGTCCCGTCCTGGATGGTTCCAAAGGACTGCCCCACTGCATTCGCGAGACCGTTGGGAATCGGAAAACCAACCGGTTGTTCCACCACGATGAACGGCGCCTGGGTGCCAAATCCCATCAGGCCCACCACTAATTGAGTTGAGTTCGGGTCGTTGCTGTTAATTCCGAACGCCGCGGATTCAGGTCCAAAACCAATCGGTTTAAACTGAATGGTAAACGTGGTGCTTCCCTGCGGGGCCACCGGCAAGGTCGGGGGGGTGCTGACCGAAAACTCCCCCATGTTGGGTCCGAATATCCCGATGTTCGCCGAGGTCAACGGGACATCGCCAAGGTTCCGGATCTTAAAGGTGAGACTGACCTGATCCCCCCCGGCAACCGGTCCAAAATCAACCGGATCGCTAAAGCCCACCGGCAGGTCCAGCACCAAGAGCGGGGCCTGATTGCCATTTCCCACGAGAACAATGTTGAAGGGATTGTTAAACGTATCGTTGCTGGCAATGTGCAGGGTTGCCGTCTTGGGCCCAAAGCTGTGCGGAGCAAACCGGACGGTGAAGGTGGTCGATCCCCTCAGGTTAACCACGGGTGGCGTGGGAAGTGCCGTGAGGAAGAATTCAGCGGCATTGGCTCCGTCCACGGTGATGCCCAATCCGGTCAAGTCAGGTCCCTGGCCATTGTTCCGGATGGTAAAGGTCAGGTCGGTCGCCCCTCCCACCGCAGTTCCTCCGAAATCGGTCTGGGCGCCGTTGGGAATGGGCGACCTAACCGGCTTCTCCACGACGATGAATTGCGCGTGAGCCACAAACGCGATCCACAACACGCCAATACTCAAGAAAGGGAATCGGTGGAAAAGATTTGAGGTCATCGATCGGAGTTTCTGGGCGGCACCTGCATGGACGTCGGGTTCCCGCAACTGGCACAACCGCGACTACGAGGGTAAATCACCTCCCGTTTGATTCAAACCGAAGAAGATGGCCTTCAACTCAACCTTGCAACAGCAGAAGGGATGCCGATCTCAGGACTTCTCGGGTGGGTGAAAGGGAATAGTCCAATCGAAATGCCCGCGTTTCATGCCATTCGACGACGACTACTCCTGGTGACTCGTCTCAAAACTGAGAGGTTGTTGGCCGGCCAGCAAAATGCTTCTCTGACCCAGGCCCAAAGTTCTCCGCTGATGCCTCTCATCCGCTCCTTCCTACTGTTGACCTGTCTCTTCCTGTTAGGGGCAGTCCCGAATCGGGCAGCACAGCCCACGACAAACTCCGGAGTGCTCATCGTCGCTCTCAAGGGCAATGTGAAGGTGAAACGGGCTCCGAGCCCCGCCTTTTCCCCGGCGGCGGTCGACATGGTCCTGCAGGTGGGCGACAGCCTGAGTACCAGTATCTTTTCAGAAGCCACCTTGAAACTCGCCGATGAATCAATCGGGCGGGTCAACGAACTCACCGACCTGGTGATCGACGCTCCCGGCCCCAAGGGCGGGCAATATCAGGTGGATGTCCGGGAGGGCGGATTTTACCTGCTCAACCGGGAAAAGACTTCCGAGACGAAGTTCAAAACACCGGTGGCTTCCGGAGCCATCCTCGGCACGGAGTTTGCCGTGCGCGTGGCTCACGACGGCTCGACGCGGGTCTCCCTGCTGGAAGGCCGGGTTGATCTGGAAAACAGTTTTGGAAGCGTTCACCTGGCATCCCGTGAACAGGCAACCGTGGAAAGAGGGCAGGCACCGGTCAAATCCCCGATGGTCGACGTGGTGGCGCCCATCCAATGGACTCTGTACTACCCCGCCGTGGTCGATCCCGCGGCGTTCCGCGGGATTAGCCCTGACTTGCAGTCAGCTCTTCAAGCGTATCGGACCGGCGACCTTCTGGCCGCCTTGAACGGGATCAGCCCGACCAACCTACCGCCTGCCGAAGGGCCAACCGCTCTCTTCCTCGCCCAACTGGCGCTTGCCGCCGGTCAACCCGAACGCGCCGGGCTGCTTCTGGGAACCAATTTTAATATCTCCCCGGATGCGGCCGCTCTCCGCCGTCTGCTGGCCGTGGTCCGCGGTGAACACCCAAAACCCGTGGTACCCGCCACCGCCACCGCGGCGATGACGGAGTCGTATGTCGCGCAGTCGGGAAATGATCTTGCTGGCGCTTTGCAATACGCACGGCAGGCAGCCCTGCTCGCACCGGAATTCGGTGCGGTTCATGCCCGGGTGGCAGAATTGGAATTCGCGCACGGTCGGACCGAACCTGCCCGGGCCGCCCTGTCCCGTGCCCTTCGGCTTTCTCCACGAAACGCGCAGGCACTCTCGTTGAACGGCTTTGTTCTGGCGGCACGCCATCAAGTTGCCGCTGCCCGGACGGCTTTCGAAGGCGCCATCGCCACCGACCCGCACCTCGGCAATGCCTGGTTGGGTCGCGGATTGTCCCGAATCAAGCAGGGTGATCTCTCCGGCGGCCGGCAGGATCTACAGGTCGCAGCGGCCTTGGAACCAAACCGCGCCATCGCCCGAAGCTATCTGGGCAAGGCCTATGCCGCGGAACAGGACCTCCGACGAGCCGACACCGAACTCCGACGGGCCCGGGAATTGGATCCAAATGATCCGACCTCCTGGCTCTACGGTGCCCTGCTGGCGCAACAGGAGAACCGCGTGAACGCCGCGGTCGCGGGCCTGGAAACCTCACGTGAACTCAATGACAACCGCGCCCTCTACCGCTCCCGCCAGCTACTGGACCAGGATCAGGCGGTGCGCGGAGCCAACCTGGCATCGGTCTATCGCGATGCCGGATTGACTGAAGTCAGTGTCCGCGAGGCCGGCCGTGCGGTGGCCCTGGACTATGCCAATGCCTCGGCCCACCTCTTTCTGGCCAACAGCTATGACGCCCTGCGGGATCCGCGCGAATTCAATCTCCGCTATGAGACCCCCTGGTTCAGCGAATTGCTGCTGGCCAATCTGCTGGCCCCCGTCGGGGCCGGACCGTTGTCACAAAACATTTCGCTTCAGGAGTATTCCGGTTTCTTCGAACGCGACCGGATCGGAATGACCTCGTTCACCGAGGCGTTCAGCGGCGGAACATGGACCGAACGCGGATCGATCTACGGAACCTTTGGCGGCACCAGCTTCGCCATCGACACCGACCTGCGGAGCGAGTCCGGCCGCTATCCCAATACCGATGTCCGGCGCCTGGATCTGTACGGCAAGTTCAAGCAGGAGCTCAGCCGGCAGGACACGCTGTTCGTCCAAGTGCTGCGCACGGAGAAGGAGACCGGCGACACCCGCAGCACCTACGATCCCACCACCCTCAGCCGCACCTTCGAATCGAAGGAACTGCAGGAGCCCAACGTCTTTGTCGGCTGGCATCGGGCCTGGCAGCCGGGACAGGACACGCTCCTGTTGCTGAGCCGGCTCACCGATCAGGAGACCCTCCGCGAAGGCAGTGATTTCGGCCGGGCCAACACCTCCGCCCCGCGGCCAGCCGGCAGTGAGTATCTCGATCAGGCGGCCATTTTGCTGGTGCGGTACCAAAGCCCGACCAATCCAGTTCCCAACCGGTTTCTGGTCGACAGTCCGGGCCAATTCGATCTGCGCTCCGAAATCAACTTCAGCGCGTGGTCCGCTGAACTCCAGCACATCGCCACCCTCGACCTGGGCCGGCTCGGTAGGAACACCTTGATCGGCGGCGGCCGCTACCAGACGGGGAATGGCGATGCCTCCGCGAGCCTTTCCATCCGTCCCGGTCAGTTCCCGATTTCCAACCTGGTCCCGATCACGAATTCAGTGGGACAAAAGGTCCTGGTTCCCGCCACCCTTCCCACCAATCAAGTCGTCACCTACGACCTCGGCCGGGCAGCCGCCTATCTCTACAATATCTGGCAGCCCATCGACCGGATTGAACTCAGCGCCGGCGTTGCCTACGACTGGGTCGATTATCCCGTCAACGTGACCGCTGCCCCCTTCAGCACCGGGCAGCTGCAGAAGGATCAGGTCTCACCCAAGTTGGGGTTCCGCTGGACCCCGCTTCCGCGAACCCAATTCCGCGCCGCCTGGACGCGTTTTCTCGGAGGTGTGTTCTACGACAATTCGGTGCGGCTCGAACCGGTGCAGGTGGCGGGATTCACCCAGGCGTATCGGAGTCTCACGCCGGAATCCTTCTCGGGCAGCGTGGCCGGGACAGCGTTCCAGACCGTCAGCGGCGCCATCGACCACGAATTTTCCACCCGGACCTACCTCGGCATTTCGGCAGAACAACTGACCAGCGACGCCGGCCAGACGGTGGGCGCCTATCAATTCTATCAGAAGGGACGCCTCTATTCGGATCCCACGGCGGTGGAGCGAAACCTCTTCTACGATGAAACCACCGTGGAGGTTTACCTGAACCAGTTGATCGGGGACGACTGGGCAATGGGACTGAGCTATCGGATGAGCGAAGCCAACCAGAGGACACTGTATCAATCGCCCTTCAACACCACTCCCGGAGCCAGTCCCGCCACACCGAATCCGAACAGCGACCTCTCCTCCACCCTGCATCAGGTGACCGGATTCATGCAGTACACCCACGCCTGCGGCGCCTTCGTTCGCAGCAACACCCGGTGGGTACAGCAATCCAATCGGGGCTATCCGACGGACCTGCCCGGTGATGATTTCTGGCAACAGGATGTTATTGTCGGATATCGATTTTTCCAGCGGCGCGCTGAAGTCCGTTTGGGGATCCTCAACCTGACGGGAACCGATTATCAACTCTCGCCCTTGAATGTCCGCGAGGAGTTCCCGCGCGGACGCACCTACTTCGCCAGCCTGCGCCTGCAGTTCTGACTCCGCCATGCAACGCCTGCGTGCCGCCTTCGACGGCAACACCTTGATCGCCCTATTCCTGGCGTTGGGTGTCGGCGGGCTGCTCTGGCATTCCCGATTCCAGGATGTCCGGTCGGTGGCCCAGAAGGCCGCCGAAACCCGCTGGGACCGGCTGCGGCGTCCGTTCTGGCCGCCGGATGGGCAACCGGGCTGGGGAAGCCCCATTCCGGGAAGCCTCGGCGGAGCGTGGCGGTTCAAGAGCTATGACTGGCTTTTTCTGCTGCGCCACCGGTTGAACCCGCCGCCGGTGCCTCCCGAGATCCTCATCCTCAGCATGGAGGAACAATCGCACGTGGTGTTGGATCAACCGATCAATGCGCCCTGGGATCGATCCATCCACGCCCGGGTTCTGGAACGATGCCTGACCAACGGAGCGCGGGCCGTCGTCTTCGACATCGTCTTCGGTGACATGAAACTCTGGAGCAATCCGCAGGCCGACCAGGCCCTGGCCGACGCCATGCGATTGGGTTCCAACCGGGTGGTGATCGCCTATGCCACCACACCGAGTCGACAGAAGGACTCGCTGGTCCCCAACGTCATTCCGCCGCCCGGCGTTCTGCTCGAGGCCCTGGTCACTCCCGCCCGACCCGCTGTTGCCGAGAATCTTTACTTCGCCGGCCTGCCCGATCTCGAACCGGACTACGACCAACGCGTGCGCCGACTGGGACCCTCCTATCCGCCCTACAAACACAGCCTCGCCTGGTCACTCGCCGGGCTGCTCGACCTACCCTGCCTCACCATTGCCCGTTCCACCAATCGTGCCCCCGAGTCCGAGGAACGATGGCTGAACTATTACGGTCCGAGCGGCCACCTGGATTCCATCAAGTACCATCAGGTGCTGACCAACCTCGGCGGCGGTCCGCCGGTCCCGGGAATCATCTTCTCGAACCGGGTGATTTACATCGGAGCCGGGACGCTGACCAAGTTCAGCGGTGAACGGAAGGACTCCTATATCAGCCCCTTCGCCGCCCTGGGTGAGGAGTCCGAACGCTTTGTGGCCGGGGTTGAAATTCAGGCCACCGCCGCCCTGAACCTGATCCGAAATGATTGGATGACCCGGATGAATCTCCGGTGGGAACTCGGCTTGATTCTCCTGGTCGGCTGTGGCTGCGGGCTGGTGTTTCCACGCCTGGGCGCCGTGTCCATGACCGGAGCCGCAGCCGCAGCCGGAGTGGCGGTCACCGGAGTGGCCTATGGACTGTTCCTGCGGCAGCATATCTGGTTCGGCTGGCTGATTCCCCTCACCCAGATCTTCGTGACCTGGCTGGTGGCGCTGGTGAGCAATTCGGCCCGTCTGTTTGTCCAGAACCGGATTTATCAGAACCAGCTCGGGCTCTATCTCTCACCGAAACTGGTCAAGAAATTTGCCCAGGACAAGGATCAGCGATTCACCAAGCCGGGGGCCATCAAGACGGAGCTCACCATCTTCTTCAGTGACATCGCCGGGTTCACTTCGGTCAGCGAGGGGCTCGACTCCGATGAACTGGCGCGGACGATGAACCACTATTTCCAGGACTCAGTGGGCAACTGCATCTTTCCCACCGACGGCACGGTGGTGAAATACATCGGCGATGCCATCTTTGCCTTTTGGAATGCTCCCGATCCCCAATCCGACCACGCACGACGGGCCTGCGATGCCGCCCTGCGCTTTCGCGACCAGACCATCATCGAGGTGAATGGAAAGCCGCTCATCACCCGGATCGGACTCCATACCGGCGTGGCCAACGTGGGCAATTTCGGATCCACCCAGCGCATGGACTACACGGCGATCGGCGAGAATATCAACCTCGCCTCGCGGATGGAGGGCCTGAACAAATATGTCGGCACCGAAACCCTGGTCACCGAGGCCACCTATGTCCTGGTGGCCGACCAGTTTTTGTTCCGCCCCCTGGGCAAATTCATCCTCAAGGGCTTCGAACGGGCCATCGGAGTCTATGAATTGTGCGCAACACGGGATCGGGCACCCGAATTTGCCGAGCTGCATGGGTCTTTTGCCGACGCCCTGAAACTGTTCATCGAGGGCCGGTTGGAGTCCGCAAAAGAAGCATTCCTAGCCGTGCAACAACGCTGGCCCAAGGATGGACCCACTCAGCTCTACTTGAAGACGATTGAGGAACTGGCCTCCCATCCCTCCGAAGCCCGATGGACCGGCGCCATCGAGCTCAAGGAAAAGTGAAATACCGGCCCCAGCCGAGTCCCGAAGCGAGCCGCATCCGGGGAGGCAACGTGTTCCCATTCAAACCGAGGGCGGCAGGCGGAGAGTGATGTCCAACGGGGACGCCTCGCCGAGGGACTTGGTCTCGGTACCCCCGCCGAGCTTGATCAGTTTCTCACCGCCCGGACGCACCCGGCTCTCAAAGCTGCCCACGGCCTCGTTGTAGCTTTTCACCGCGCGCTCGAGCCCGCCGCGGATGTGGGTGAAATGGCCACTGAACGTCACCACGCGCTCGTACAACTCGCGGGCCGCGGCGGCGATCTCGCGGGCGTTCTGCGACTGTTCGTGCTGCTGCCAACTGACCGACACGCTGCGAAGCAGGGCGATCAAGGACGCCGGGGTGGTCAGGAGAATACGCCGTTCCGCGGCCCAGATCAGCAGCTCGGAGTCGCCTTCCAGCGCGGCGCTGAACAGCGATTCGGCGGGGAGGAACAGCACGACATGATCCAGCGCATCCGGGAACTGGCGCGGGTAGTCGCGATCCGCCAGCGCCTTCACCGTATCGCGCAGCTTGCGCGCATGCAGCGCCAGCGCCTCGGAACGCCGGACCGTGTCGGCCTCGCCCAGCGCTCCGAGGAAGTCGAGGTCGGGCACCTTGGAATCGACCAGGATCATCCGGTTTCCCGGCAAGCGCACGATCATGTCCGGCTTGCTCTCCCCTTCCTTCACCTGCTCTACAAAGTCGCAGTGAGCGCTGAGTCCCGCGGCCTCGACGACACGACGCAACGTCTCCTCGCCCCAGCGGCCGCGGGCCTGGTTGCTTGAAAGCACCATCCGCAGGCGCTGGGTTTCACTGGAGAGACTTTGACTCTGGGTCGCCAATTCCTGCAGCTGTTGCTTCACCTTGCCAAACGCGTCGCCCTGCTGGGCTTCCGCTTGTTGGAGCCGCTGCTGATAGGCCTTCAGCTGTTCTTCAAGCGGACGCACCAGCGCGGCAACCCCCTCCTGGCGCTGAGCGAGATCGCCGCTGGCGGTGGCCTGAAACTTGGCGAAGGTCTCGTTGGCGAGCCGCAGAAAATCCGGTGTGTTCGCACTGAGCGCTTCGGCGGCCAGGGCCTTGAACTGGTCGCGCAGTGCGGCCAAGGCGCGGTCGTTGGTGGTGCGCAGTTCGACCAGTGCTGAATCGTGTTTTTCGCGCAGCTCGCGCTCGTTGTCGGCGTGGAACCGCCGCTGCTCTTCCAGCAGGACGCGGCCCATCTCCACCTCTTGGCGTGCGGTCGCCAGGGTCACCTCCACGGCGGCAAGGCGATCACGCGTTTCCGCCGCCTCCCGGCGCGCGAGGACGGCTTCCTCGGTCCGGGCCGCGGCCTGGGCTTCGGCGGCGGACCGAGCGGCTTCAGCACCGGAGGCGCGATTCGACGACGACAATGCGTCCGCTCTCAGCGTCGCCAGCGCAGTCTCGCGTTCTGCAAGCTGACGGCGCAGCTCCGCCTCCAGCGCAGCATCCACTCCCGGGGTGGACTGCGACCGCATCTGGGCGCGCAGCAACCAGCCGACTCCTCCCAACAGGATGAACCCAATTCCCCAGGCCAGCAGGCGTTCGACGAATGACATGCCTCAGGGTTTGAAGACGATGCGGCTGACCACGTCGTTGGTCGTGGCCTGGAACCAACCGCCGTACTCGACGAGATACAGCGCACCGTCTGGCCCTGCTCGTAGCGAAACGGGCCCGCCGGGAAGATTCTGCGCGAAGTTCTCAGAGGCTCCGGGCTGATGCGTCTTCGGATCCACCGGGGCGAAGCGGACGGTCTTCCGGTTGTAGTCGGAGTAGAATAGTCCCCCCTGAAAACGGTCCGGATAGGCGCCTCCTTGCTTGCCGGCGCGGTAGATCAAGGCACCGGTGCAGGAGCCTCCGGTGTTGCGCTTGTACAGAAACCACGGCGCGTTGAAGCCGGCGACCCGGTTGGTGCGGGTGCGTGTTTCCAGACCGTCGGCAAACACCCGCGGCCATCCGTAGTTGCCGCCGGACACGATCCGGTTGATCTCCTCGTGATCGTCCAATTCGTCGCCCCCGTTCTCCGCCAGCAGGAGCAGATCGGTCTTGGCATCCCAGTTGATCAGCCAGGGCTGGCGATGGCCGCGCGTGAACACCTCACCGCGCGCCCCGGCCTGCCTGGCGTACGGATTTCCCGACGGGACGGTCCCGTCGAGATTCAAGCGCAGCACCTTGCCACGCGGATCGGCAATCGACTGCGCGCGGTTCGCAGGATCATCGCAGTATTCCTTCAACTTCCAGATCATGTTGTTGTCGCCGGTCGTGACATAGAGCAGGCGCTCCTTGGGATGCATGAAGAGGCCTCCCCCGACGTGCTGTCCTTCCTCCTCGCCGTCGAATTGAAGAACGGTGACGTCGCTCCCCGGCACCAGCGTCACCTCGGCACCCGTGCCGCGAAGTTCCCAGCGACTCACCCGGCTGCGGTACTTGCCCTTCGGACGTTCGAGGACATGCGAGAACAGGTAGAGCTGATTCTTCTTGGGGAAATCCGGATGGAAGGCGATGCCATGCAAACCGCGATCACCATTCACATCGGTGTCAATCTTGCCTACCAGATGGCGTTTCAAGGTGACGGTGTCGATCCGCCAGATCTCGCCCGCGCGCCCCGTGATCCACGCCGCCCCATCCGGCGCGAAGGCCAGGTCCATCGGCTCCTTCACCTCGGGGCCGGCCACTGCCTCGCGGCGGAATCCCGCCGGCAGGCGCACTTCGGCGGCGTCAAGCGATGGAGCCAAGCCACCCAAGGCCAGCACCATCAGGTTGAGGCCGAGCTTCCAGAATCGAGGACACGGAGTGTGGGCAAGTCGGAACACGCCCCAAAAGGTGTCGTGACACCGAATGAACGCAAGGCTTGAGCAACACCTCCCCGTTTCCGGGGGGACTCCCGACGACCCAGATCCGGCTGGCATCGATCTCCACGAGCCGCATGATTCGCCCATGAATCGCCTCATTCCCTGCCCCGGCGGATCCAGAGCCCTTGATTGGCGGCGATGGCTTTCAGGCGCGCTGATCCTGATCAGCCCACTCTTTCTGAGTGCCGCGGCCGATGACGCGGCGGCGAAGCCCGATTCGTTTGCTGCAAGGTACACGAAGCACGAATACCGCATCCCCATGCGGGACGGCGTGAAACTCTTCACACTGGTTTACACCCCCAAGGACACCGCAACCGGGACGAAGTATCCCCTCCTGCTCCAACGGACACCGTACAACCTCAAGCCTTACACCATCGATGCCACAGGACGACCGGGCTACCTGCCCGACTCCTATGTGGACGAGCAGTTCATCTTCGTTCTGCAGGACGTCCGCGGTCGATTCGCCTCGGAGGGGGAGTTTGTTCACGTCCGCCCGCACTTGGACACAAAGCCCAACGCGCGTTCAATCGACGAAAGCACCGACACTTGGGATACCATTGAGTGGCTGGTGCATCACGTTCGCGGCAACAACGGCAACGTGGGCCTCACCGGCATTTCGTATCTCGGCTTCTACGCAGCGGCGGGAATGATCGATTCCCATCCTGCCCTCAAGGCCGTCTCGCCGCAGGCGCCTGTGGCCGCATTGCTCGACGGCGACGACACGCTCCACGGCGGCGGTTTTTGGCTGTGCCACAACTGGGGTTTCATGAACTGGTTTGAGCAAAAGCTCGAATCCCCCACCCGACAGGAGGCGCGGGCCTTCGACTACGGAACGCCCGACGGCTACCGCTTCTACCTGGACGGAGGCTCCCTCGCCGACTTGGGAACCCGCTATTTCAAAGGCCAGATCCCCTTCTGGGATGACCTGGTCGCCCACGCGAGTGACGCGCAATGGGGTGCGGCGCGCGACATCAGCCGGCACCTGCACAACGTCCACGCCGCCGTGCTGAGCGTGGGCGGCTGGTACGATGCCGAGGACTTTTCCGGTACGCTCAAGACCTACCGCGCCACCGGTAAGGCCAATCCGGGAATTTTCAATGGCATCGTCATTGGACCTTGGTCGCACGGACAGTGGCACGGAGATGACGGCTCATCGCTCGGGCCGGTGTCGTTCCACGTGAAGACGGCAGAATTCTTCCGCAAGGAAATCGAGATTCCATTCTTCCGACGGTTCCTCAAGAACGACACCAACGCGACCGTGCTGCCCGAGGCCTACGTCTTCGAGACCGGCAACAACGAGTGGCGAAAAGAGTCCGCTTGGCCTCCAACCAATGCGGTGTCCCGGACGCTGTACTTTCACCCCCACGGACACCTCGCCTTCGAGCCTCCCGTCGACTCGTCAAATGCCTTCGACGAGTACGTAAGCGATCCGAATCACCCGGTGCCGTTCACTCAAATCATCTCCACCGACATGCCGCGGGAGTACATGGTGGAAGATCAGCGCTTTGCCGCCACGCGGCCCGATGTGCTGGTGTATCAGACCGAACCGTTGACCGAAGATGTCACCCTCGCCGGTCCAATCACCGCCAGCCTGCAGGTGTCCACCACCGGCACCGACAGCGACTGGGTGGTGAAGCTCATTGATGTTTACACCGGTGATCACCCAAATCCCTCGCCCAATCCCGCCGGCATCCAGGCCGGGCACTACCAGCAGCTGGTTCGCGGGGAACCCCTGCGCGGGAAGTATCGCGACGGGATGGCCTCGCCGAAGCCGTTCGAGCCCGGTCAGGTCACACACGTGGAATGGACGATGCCCGACATTTGCCACACTTTCCGCACGGGGCATCGGATCCTAATCCAGGTGCAAAGCTCCTGGTTTCCGCTCCTTGACCGCAACCCGCAGACCTTCTGCGACATCTTCCACGCCAAGGCCGAGAACTTTCGGAAGGCCACCCAGCGGGTGTACCGCAGCCCGGCGACGCCCTCGGCGTTGAAGGTGATGGTGGTTCCGATCCCTTGAAGATCGTTGGTAACCGCTGGCCGATTCCTCCTCAGAACCCGGTGTATGAGCGAAGAATCCTCCTTACCGGGCCACTGTCCAAAGTGTGGTGCGGCCATTCCAACGGATGCTCCCCAGGGGCTGTGTCCACGCTGTGTGCTGGCGGGAACCGCCCACGGCACCGAAGCCGGTGCATCGCCGGGTCACCGGCTTGAGACGCCGGCGCTGGCCCAGGTGGCCGCAGCTTTTCCGGATCTGGAAATCCTTGAGTGCATCGGCGCGGGCGGCATGGGCGTGGTTTACAAGGCGCGTCAAACCAAGCTCGATCGCTTCGTTGCGCTCAAGCTGCTGCCACTCTCCTTGAGCGCCGATCCGACGTTCGCCGAACGGTTCCATCGCGAGGCCCGCTTCCTGGCGCGCCTGAATCACCAGCACATCGTCAGCGTGTATGACTTCGGTCAGGCCGGCGGCTTCTGCTTCCTGCTGATGGAATACGTGGACGGCGTGAACCTTCGCCAAGCCATGCAGGCCGGGCGATTCACCCCGTCAGAAGCCATGGCCTTGGTGCCCAGCCTTTGCTCGGCGCTCCAGTACGCGCACGACCAGGGGGTGCTCCATCGCGACATCAAGCCGGAGAACATCCTCCTCGATGCGCAGGGTCGGGTGAAATTGGCCGATTTCGGCATCGCCAAGATGATGACCGGCTCTGATGCCGCCCGGGCGGACATCACGCTCACGCAGAGCGGCTCGCGCTTGGGGACGCCGCACTACATGGCGCCGGAGCAGATCGAGAAACCATCCCAGGTGGATCATCGAGCCGACATCTATTCGCTCGGCGTGGTCTGCTACGAACTCCTCACGGGCGAACTACCGTTGGGCCGGTTTGCAGCGCCATCAGAAAAGGCGGATCTCGACAGCCGCATCGATGCCATCGTGATGCGCGCCCTCGCCAAGGAGCGCGAGCAACGACAACAGAGTGCCGGTGAAGTGCGAAGCCAGGTCGAGGGAGTGGCCGCCACCCCCGGAGATCGGCCCGGTGCGACACCCTCCCCAAACCCCGCCACCGCAGTCCTTCCGCCAAGGCCCGATCTCCCGCTCTGGGCCAAACGGTTCGCCGCCGGACTCGCTGCGTACATCGGGCTGTGCCTGGTATCGGGCATTTTCTTAAAAGCGGCGCCCACCGATCCATCGATCCTCCGTCTGGTTCGGTGGCCGATGGAGCTGCTGCTGCTTCCCACCGCCGTGGCTCTGTGGAAGCGGCGCATCGAATGGCGATTTCTCGGCGTGACGACCGCGTCGCTGCTCCTCGCCATCCAACTGATGGGCGCGTTCCTCACGCTGTTTCAACCCAGTGGACTGTGGGCAATTCAACCCGTGACCCGCCCCAATCCCGTGTTTGTCTGGACGACGACACTCCTCCAATTGGCGATGATTGGTGGGTGCCTCTGGACCCTGAACCACCGGGACGTCGTGGCTGCGTTTGACGACTTCGCTACCCGTTCCCGTCGCGCCTCCAGCCAGCGTCTTTGGCATCGAATCTTCTGGATTGTTGCCTTGGTCACCGGCCTTCCGCTGGCGGCCCTGGTCTCCTTCGTCCTCTCGTCCGCCCTGATTCGCGCCGGGCACCCCACTGCTGCCGCGACCGTCGGGGGATTGGTGGCGATGGCGGCCGGCGGCGGCCTCTGGATTGGCTCCCGGAAAACGCGCCTCGCGCTGGAAGGCAGTGCGGATCTCACTCCACTGAATCCCTGGCCGAACCGGGTGTTCTGGTGGGTCGCGGGCGTCGTGCTGGTGCTCTTCAGCTCCGCCGTCGTCGGCTTGGTGATTCCCCAACTGGCCCGCGCCGGCATGCATGCCGCGGACTTCGGACTGCTGCTCCTGCCTCTCGTGATGATGGGGTGGGTGATTTGGGGATACAAAAGGACCAGCCCCGCCGCTTCGGCACCCATCGATGTGGTCGCAGCGGCCCAATCTCTCCGTCGGCGAACCCTTCTGGTGGGCATTCCCACGGTGCTCATGATCGTGCTGATCGCCGGATCTTGGCTGACTCGACGGCAGTCCAGTCCACCCTTCCTCGGGGGTGCCTATTCACCCTACCTCGATGGTGACTTTGCACCTCCAATCCCGACGGCACTGTCAGAGCCCGCGCAGGCTGTTACCGGGGAGCTGCATTTCAAACAAGTCCTCCGCAATGCCACCGATTCCCAAGTCAAACTGGGATGGGGCCTCACGTCTTCCAAGGGCGGCGCCATCCGATTGACCGTTGGAGAGCGTGTCGGGACAGTCTGGCTCGAACCGCATCCAAATGGGGGCTACGTCAACCGCATTGAAGTGACCTTTGCGAAGGACAACCGTCCAGGTCTGGGTTCCGTGCTCCTGCGGGTGGCCGGCTCGGGCGGGAGCTATCCTCAGACCGGTGCCGGAATCACGATGCCCCTGTACGGCGATCCCGCGGAAATCCTCACCAAGGCCAACGAACTGGTAGCCGGCGACCTGGAGCTCACCTATAGCACGCCGGTATGGATCGCCTTCGCTCAACTAGAGCAGATTCAATTGGAGGTGCTCCCGAATGAAACGCCGAACGGGCCGGCTGACGGTCTGCCAAATGGGCTCTCGTCGAGTGCCACCAACAGCGCCGCGATGACCTGGCGGAATGCCTGGCTCGCTCTCGAGGATACCCGCAGGAAAGCGGAGGTGGGCGCGGTCGCACCCAAGGGATTTGAAATCCTCGCCGCCGAGCGGGACCTCGCAGTGGCGGAGGCCGAATTCCGCGGACGCCCCCTCGATGCCGCCCTCGCCGAATCGCGCTACGCCCGAGCCCGAGCCGATATCCTTGGCAAGATGGCGGAAGTTGGAAAGGCCACCCAGGCGGAATTGCGGGAGGCCTCGCTACAGGCCTTGAAGGCCACGGAGGCGGTCAGCCGACTCCAGACCGCCCAACGTCCGGCAACTCTCCCAATTCGCCGATGAACCCGGACGCCTCCAGCCTTCGTCCGGAAGGCGCCTTCCTCACCACACGGTGGACCTACGTGTTGGCAGCGCAGGGCAGCACGCCCGAAGCGAGCAAGGCACTGGGGGAACTGTGCGAGGCGTACTGGATGCCCGTGTTTCGATTCCTGC
>JANXMD010000206.1 GCA_025354845.1 Verrucomicrobiota bacterium
CCGAGCGGCACCGACCGCATCGCGGAAGTCGCCAGCCGACTCGAGGCCGACGGCTACGTGAATATTCAGGGCGACGAACCCCTCATGGATCCGGCAGTGATCGATGCCGTGGCCGGACTTCTGGAATCGAGTGACATGTCCACCGCCGCCACCCCGATTCGAGACCTGTCGGAATACGACAACCCGAACGTGGTGAAGGTGGTCACCGGCCAGGCCGGGCAGGCGCTCTATTTTTCACGAAGAACTATTCCCTTCCTGCGCGACCAGGCCGGCGCATCGGTCGCGGCGCAGCTCGCCGCGTTTCCGTTTCTCAAGCACCTCGGCATCTATGGATACCGGCGCGAAACGCTGCTCCGCATCGTCCAATTTCCCGTGTCACCCTTGGAGGCTGCGGAAAAACTGGAGCAACTCCGGGCGCTCGAACATGGAATCTCGATCGCCGTGGCGCGGGTGCATCATGACAGCGTCGGCGTCGATGTCCCCGCGGACGTGGCTCGGGTCGAGGCACTCCTCGCCGCGGCAGCTCACTGAGGACGTGGTTGGGACTGGATTTCCCCGAACCGGCACCCAGCATGGCGAGGCGCCCATGATCCCTTCCTGCCTGCGTCTCCCTCTATTCGGCCTGCTTCTTTCGCCGCTCGTCAGCGCCGTCGCCGAGCCGACGCGATTCGTGCAGGACCGGTTTGCCGTCGGGTTCTGGGTGCCACCACAGACCAGCGCGGCTCTCGAGGAACGCTACGCCGAGATCGCGGCCGCGCATTTCACCTTCGTCATCGGCCTCTGCGGAGGCCCGAACCCCGAGCCTGCAGCCCTGCAGCTCGAACGGTGTGAACGGCATGGATTGAAGGCACTGATCGGGCTGGGCTCCGGTCCGATGGAATCGCTGCCGGACGGCCCGGCGGTTTGGGGTTACTCGATCACCGATGAACCGAATGCGCGTCAATTCCCGGCACTGCGCGAGACGGTCGACGCCCTCCGCCGAGCCCGGCCGGGAAAGCTGGCGTACATCAATCTGTTTCCGGACTACGCCACGCGCGAGCAACTCGGCTCCTCCAACTACGATGCCCATGTTGCGGAGTTCGTCCGGACCGTCGGACCCGACGTGCTCAGCATGGACCACTATCCGCAGTTCCGCCGCGACCGGGATGGACGAGACGCTTACTGCCAGAACCTCGAGGCGATGCGACGGCATTCCCAGGCCGCGGCAATTCCGTTCTGGAATTTCTTCAACTCCATGCCGTACGGACCCCACACGGATCCCACCGAGGCGCAGCTCCGGTGGCAGATCTTCACCTCGCTCGCGTACGGCGCGAAGGGCGTGATGTACTTCTGCTATTGGACGCCACGCGGTGATGAGTTTCCCAAAGGCGGCGCCATCCTGACCGCCGACGGACGCCGCACCCGACACTACGACGAGGCGAAGCGGATCAACGCCTCGTTGAAGCATCTCGGACCGACTCTGATGCAGCTCACCTGCTCTTCGGTGAATCGCGTCAAACCCGGGACCAACTCCACGGAGTCGCTCCGCGGCAGCTTTGTCCGTTCCCTCAGCGAGGGGGATTACCTGATTGGTTCCTTCCGCCTTCCTGATGGCCGACGCGCCGTGCTGCTGAACAACTACGAATTCGCCTACAGCAGCTGGCCTACTGTCACCTTTGACGCACCCTCGGGGTCGGTACAGGAAGTGAGTCCCAAAACCGGTGGAATTGCCGCCGTCGTCGACGACAGTCCCGACCTGCCCGGGCTGCAGATCGCACTCGATGCGGGCGAAGGCCGACTGTTCCTGCTCCCAAAAGAATAACCAGCTCGCCCGGATCACTCGGCGATTTCGACCACCAATGCCGTGGTGTTGTCCTGTCCGTCTTCCGCGACCGAGGTCTGGACCAGCGTCCGGGCCCGGTTGAAGTCCTGCTCTGGATCCGCAGCGGCTGCGCGCTTCCGGGCCTCGGCGGGGGCCGGCGCGGAGATCATCTCCTCCATGCGGACCTCGGTGAGTCCTTGAAACAGGCCATCCGTACACAGCAGGAACCGGTCTCCCGGACCGCACGGAACACGGCCGATCTGCGGGTTCACAAACTGGTTTCCGCCGCCAAGTGCCTTCTGCAGCACATGGCGACGCGGATGCGTGCGCGCTTCCCAGGCGGTGATCTGGCCGGTGCGAAGCAGCCAGCCGACGTGCGTGTCGTCCTCAGTCAACTGCTTCAATACCACCTCCCTACGTGGACGATGATAAATGCGGGAGTCGCCGACGTGCGCGTGCCACATCCATCCCGGCGAAAACCAGGCGAGACTCAGAGTCGTTTCCATGCCACGACACTCGTCGTAGCTTCCCCCGAGGTAAGCGAGCGCACGATGAATTTCCCGGAACACCGCATCCAAGACAGCCGTGAGTCCCGCGTCGGTTTTCAGCACCGGCTTACGAAACTCGCGAGGCAGCAGCGTGGTGATCTTTTCCACCGCGATGCGGCTGGCAAATTCGCCGGCCATGGCCCCCCCCATTCCGTCACTAACCGCGAACACCAAGTCGGTGGCGGTCATCCCGGAATCACCCGTCTTCCCGAGCCGTTCCACCTCCTGGCTGTTGAACCGGAGCCCAAGAAAGGAATCCTCATTGTGCGGACGCACCTTGCCCCGATCGGTCCATCCCGACCATCGGAGCCCGGACTGGACGGGGACGACGGCGTTGGTCTCGGACGCGTTTCGTTTCATGCCTTGGTCGCGATGCTCTCGTGTCGAGGAAGGAGCGTGGCGAGTTCGAAATCAATCAAGCAGAAGCGGCCGTCGCGCATGCGGTAGGTAATGTTGCGCAGATTGGCATCGTCATGCCGCACCCCAAAAGGTTCCAGCTCCGCGAACACCTCGGCGGTTCGGGTGTCGTCCAGACGGTCCACCCGGCTACCACAGTTGCTGGTCACGATTCGCAACCCTTCCCGATCCGCCTCCAGGAGACGCGGGACAAAGTCGCAGCCCACCCGCTCCAGATGCCGGAGCACCCGGACCTCGTTGTCGAACCGAGCCGCCGCATCGGAGCCGTGGAACACTTTTTCCACCCGCCCA
>JANXMD010000255.1 GCA_025354845.1 Verrucomicrobiota bacterium
CCCGGCAAGAATGGCGATGATGGCGATCACCACCAGGAGCTCAATGAGGGTGAAGGCGCGCGCGGCGGACGAGCGCATTGGGGTGGAGGGAGTGTTCATGAAGGATCGAGCGCTGGCCCCGATGGCGACGAGCGCGCGCAGCGGGACAAAGCCACCGCCATGCCGAGATCGTCAACCAAGGGGTATCTGACTTCACCCAATCACCCCCGCTCCCCGCCGTCCATGAAGTTGTACGCTTTTGAATTGAGGTTTTTCACCTTCGGATCGAGGACGGGGCACCGGTTCCAATATCCAACCGGCCACGAATTTGTTTACTCTCACCGTGTGGATCGCCCCCACAAAGTCGCACTGCTGGTAGAGACTTCCAACGCGTACGCGCGGGAGCTGCTGCACGGCGTGCGGGAGTGGCTGCGACAGCACGGGCCGTGGAGCCTCTGGCTGGCGGAAACCGGTCGCGGCGCGGCCCCGCCGGGCTGGCTGCGGGACTGGCGCGGAGATGGCATCATCGCGCGGATTGAAAACCCTGCGATCGCCCGAGCCGTGGCCGCCTCGGGCCTTCCCACGGTCGACGTCAGCGCCGCCCGGCTGCTGCATGATCTTCCCTGGCTCGAGACCGACGATCGGGCCATCGCCCACACCGCCGCCGAACACCTGCGAGAACGCGGTTTCCAGAGTTTTGGGTACTGCGGCGATGCGCGATTCAACTGGTCGCGCTGGCGCGGCGAAGCCTTTGCCGCCCACCTCGAACGCCACGGATTCCACTGCGTGCACTTCCACGAAACCGCCGCCAACCGGGCGCGAACCACGGATGGCGAAACCGAGCTCACCTCGCTGGCCGAATGGATCCGGGATCTACCGAAGCCGGCCGGCATCTTCGCCGGCTACGACATTCGCGGTCTCCAGGTGCTCGAAGCGTGTCGCCGACTCGGAGTCGCGGTTCCTGACTCGGTGGCGGTCCTTGGGGTGGACAACGACGAACTCCTCTGCGATCTCGCAGATCCACCGCTATCGAGCGTGATCCCCGATGTACGCCGGACCGGATTCGAAGCCGCGGCGCTGCTTGATCGGATGATGCGCGGAGAAAAGATTCGGGGCGAAGGTAGGCTGTTCGCCCCCCAGGGTGTCGCCACACGGCAATCCACCGACGTTGTCGCCGTGGCGGACCGTCAGGTGTCAGCGGCCGTGCGTTTCATCCGCGAACACGCGTGCCGGGGAATTGGAGTAGCCGACGTGCTGAAGGCCGTTCCCATGTCGCGGCGCGTCCTGGAGACCCGTTTCCGAAAACTGCTCGGACGCTCACCGCACGAACAGATTCTCAACGTGAAACTCGACCGCGTGAAACGCCTGCTGGCCGAGACCGACCTCTCGCTGTCCGCGATCGCTGAACGCACGGGATTCGCGCACGTGGAGTATCTGAGCGTGGCCTTCAAACGACATTCCGGAATCAACGCGAGTGATTTTCGGGCCGGGCGCCGGCCTTAGAGCGCGGCTGAATTCAGCCCTCGCCTCGAACGAAGGCGGGATTCAAACCGCGTGCCGCGACGGATCGGGAATGGTCGGATCGCCGCGCTTGAGTCCAATGTTGGCCTCGTAGGTACCCAGTCGGACCGTGCGCGGGGCGGCCTTGGCGCGGCGGTCGAGTCCCAGCAGTTGAATGCGTGATTCCGCCTGCTGCGCCCAGTGGGTTCCCGGAAACAGCGAGCCAATGCGCTCGAGCGTCAACCTGGCCACCCCCGTCCCGTCCGGCGATTTCAACTGGAGATCAGCAAGCTCGTTCAACCAGCGCGCCACCTGCCGAGGCGCCATGCCAGGCTGACGGATGAGGTGTTCGAGCAAATCGGTCGCCAAATCAAACCGCTGCCAGTGCTCCACATACAATCGGGCAAGCTTCTCGCGCGATTCCCAATCGTCGGGGGATGCCTCAATTCGGGCGACGTACTGCTGGGTCTGAGCATCGGAATCCACTTCAGGGAGCTGACTCGCGCCGAAATCCTCGGTGAGTCCCAGCCGCTCCTCGTGCCGCACCACCGGAATCGGCGCGTGCTCCTCGCGGGTCGCCAGTTCCTCAGGTTCGGGGAGGTGCGCCAACCGCTGAGACGCAGTGATCGCGGCTTCGGTTCCGGCAAACTGGGACACGATCCGTCGGTACAATTCCCTCGCACCCTGAACGTCGCCCTGCCGATTCAACTTCAGCTCGGCCTGACGGCTCATCGCCTGGGCGACCACCGAAGGATCCGCATCGGGCTCGACGATCATCTCCGTCAGCACGGCGAGTGCCGTGGAAACATCCTTCAAGTCATCGGAATGAATCTCCGCGAGCATCCGCATCCCGTCGGGGTCCGAGGGAAAGCGCTCTAACTGCGCTTCAACTTCCGTAATGGCAGCCAGGTAATCTCCGCGCTTCCGGTAGGCAATCGCACGTGCATAGAAAGGGCGCAACTCAACCGCCTCGTCTCCGCCGGTCATTGCCCCGAGGAGCGGCGTCAGAGCGAAGCTGACCATTGATGGAATCCACAACGCGCACAGCGGCACTGCGGCAATCAGTACCGCCACGAGAGCCATGAACTGCTCGGTCTTCCCGCCGCCGCTGCCATTGCGAAACGCCCAAATGACACCTCCAAGCAGCAGAGCGGTGATGAGGACTCGCGACGGCCAATCCACCGCATCATTAATGCTTCCCGCCTTGCTGATGCGCCAAAACAAAAAGGCGGTAAGCGCCAGCAGAATCAGACCGCCACCCAGACCAACGATCAACGAGGCAAAGAGGAACATCGCAGGAGGAAGGGAAAAGGGTTGGGGAATCCGGTTCGCGAGGCGTCTCGGCAACCAAGCACAGGGGCTCGGTGCCGTCCACGACGAATTCACCACCGCGAAGACGTCAAGACCTTCTCCAACGTCAGGGCGCGAAGGGATTCCACTTCAGATCCGGCAAATCCAGCCGTCCCTCGTTCTTCCCAAAGTCCCAGAATCGCCGGGCAGTCCACCGCTGTACGTGGCCATCCAGGAATAGAAAATGGCATCCGGCCCCATGCAAATTCGTGTGGGGATGATTCGCCGACGCCACGGCAGCGAGCCGCCCGTTATCAAAAAGCCATACGGTCGCTGCCGGTGACGGAACGGATCCGGCCTGGATGCGTCGCCCCGCTCCCTGGCCGTTGACGTTCTCGTTCAGACAATAATGGAAGAGGTTGACTCCATTGCTTCGCCTCCGATTGGCGGGACAAAGCCAGACCGAACGTGGCAACGCGGTCGCCGGATTTGTGTGCCAGGCGGCTCGGTCATAGGCCTCAATCCCTGCCGCTCTGGGGAGATCCACATACCAGCCGGATGCGGTGGATTCCCCGTTCGGCGCACCGTCCGGCGGCAGGAAGTCGCCATTCTCGGCGGCATAGGAGTGGGTGGCGATCCCCCATTCCCGCAGATTGGACCGACAGACCGCACCCCTTCCCTGCGCCGTCGCGCGGGCAAAAGCTGGCAATAGTAGGCTCGCGAGCAAAACCAGGATGCCCAACACGACCAGCAACTCAATCAGAGTGAAGGCTCGCCTTTCACGAAACTCCGCCGGTGGACACCATTGGATGCCCGAGTTCATGGGCGTCGGACCCGATAGAAGAAGTTCAACCCCACGGGCCCCAGCGATTCACTGAAGGTCCCGGAATCCGTCGGCACCGTCACGGGCGCAAAGGGACCACCAGGCGCCGTGGAGCGCTCCACAACGTAGCGCAACCCAGGTTTGGGTACCCACCGAATCTCGATCTGATTCTCAGGCCCAAGGGCAGCACGGGAATCCACCCCCATGGTTTCCGGATCCACCGGAACCAAAACCCACGGGGTGCCATCCGTGCGAAGTCCCGCACTGCTCGATCGCGAAGACAACGGAGGATGCGGGACAAATGCCGTTCCCATCCCGGGTTCCCAATAGAATGAAACCCCATCCGTCACCGCTTGCGGAGCGAGCCGCAGCCGTTGAACCAGATTGGACCGGTCATTCCGAACCTCCAGGTAGGAACCGACTCGAAACGCATCAGCGAGTCCACCGGCCTCCGAAGCAGGACGCGCCATCACTGCAAGGCGCGCAGCGCCCCCATCATTCACGGCGCCATAAATCACCAAGGCGTTGGTCGGCGCCATCGTCTCGCCCACGTCGAACCGATGCCGGATTCCCTCGGGCGTTTTCAAAAGCCAACCCGACAGATCCAGGGGAGCGGAGCCCCAGTTGACCCATTCCAGAAACTGATCGTCCCGGGACGGATCCGACGACGCACTGTCGCGGTTCAAGGGATTATCCCAAGAGGACAACGTGGGGGATGACAACCATTCCGTGAGAACCAATTGCCGCTCTAAGATTGTTGGAACATAGGCATTCCAGTCGGCAATCGAAGCGGGGACGATGCCCTCAGGCAGCCCGGGATCCCGCAATGCGACTGTCGCGGCGATGCGAAAGGCGGCGATCCTGCCTGCGTCGGACTCCGATGGCCGCCAGACCAATTCGGCACGGGTGAATCCAGGACGGGATTCGACAACCGTCCATGGCGCTTCGGCGTCGGACGCGGTTCGCTCCTGGGTCCAGGCCATCTCCCTTCCCTCCGGATCGCGAGCCGTGGCCACCAGATGCAGCGCCTCCCCGGGCCGCACCGCGTGTTCCACGAACTGGTTGGTCCCGATGTCGGCCGGAAGCTGCGGGCGCTCCCTCCACGACCCAAGCTCCAGTAGCGGAGCGGCGGGCGCACGAACGGAGAGCATCACCGGGTCACTCAGCACCGATCCGACGCTGTTGCTGACCCGGACCCGATAAAGCCCCGAGTCGCTAAAACCAACCGCGGATAGATCCAGGCTCGATTGGGTTTCTCCTCGAAGGGGTACGTCGTCATGGAGCCATTGAAACGTCAGCGGTCCCGCCCCGGTCGCGGTCACTGAAAAGTCCGCACCCAACCCCGCTTCGAGGTCGAGGGGTTGGGGCGGAGCAGTAATTTGGGGGGGCTCCGGCGGGGGACCGAGGGGCTCGGCGTTGAAGGTAACCATGTCGAACCGCCAGGTACCGCTAGTGCTGTACGAGGAGCCGGACTTTACCGCGGCGTAGTTGGTTCCCGAGGCATAGTCCGAAACAATGCGGATGGAGAACTTCGGATTGTCGGCGGCGCCGGTGAAAAACTCAAAGGGGATGGTGATGCCATTGGTGAACACACTCTCGGTGGTGAGAGAGAACGGCAACACCTCGCGAAACGTACTGCCATCCGTGGCCACGAGGATGACGCCGGCGCGGCTGGAAGTAGCGGTCGCACGAAGATCGAAGCGGAGCGTGGTCAGTCGATAACCGGCCGTGCTGACGTCGAACTGCACGCCGGCCGTTCTGGCACCGTGCCCCTGAGTGGGAAAGTGCGCGAGCGCGAGCGCAAGATCGTTGGTCCCGGCGGGATCACTCGAACCCGTTCCCGATGAAAACTGCGCATTAAGTGCGCCGAGAACCGTGGCAGACCCGACGCCCACGGCGGGAGTCGGGTGATTCGTGTCCCCCGATGCATTGAAATTCCACTGCGCGAGAATGGCTCCCCGGGCGGGCGCAGCGCGCAGGCAACTCAAGAGCAATACCAACCCGACACAACCGTTCAAAAACCTGCGACAATCCGGCCATCGTAGCTGATCACACATAGTGCCTCCTCGTCCTGGTTTCGAATGACACCGGTCGCAAGCGATCGGGTCGCCGCCCTTGAGATTTTGGGGACGTGCCTATAGACCCAGCACTTCGGCACCGTCGTCGCCAGCACCTCCTTGGAACCCTCCGTGCCAGCATCGCAGCCCGAAATCCTGCGCCACTCAGGCCTCGTTCCAAAACCCCAAGGGCAGCTGGTGGTGAGGCTAGTGAGATTCCGATCGAGCTGCCTAGTTGTGCACTTCAGTCACAGTGCGGAAAAGTTGAGACGATCCTTTGGGAGGGTCGTCGCGACACCGGTATCAGCCCGAAGGCGACCGCATGCCGAAACAAAAAACGCGGGCCCCGGTTTGGTTCCGGGAGCCCGCGTTAAGGGAAGTCGCCCCGCCGCGATCAGCGGAGCAATTCTTCGGCGATCTGCACCGCGTTCAGGGCGGCGCCTTTCAGCAACTGGTCGCCGGCGACCCAAAAGCAAAGGCCGTTGTCCAAGGCGCAATCCAGGCGGAGTCGCCCCACGGCGCAATTGTATTTGCCCGAGACATCGAGCGGCATCGGATAGCTCTTGTTGGCGGGATCATCCACCACGTCGAGCCCGGGTGCCTTTGCCAACACGGCGCGGGCCGCCTCGAGGGTAACAGGCTTCTCGAACTCGGCGCTCACCGCCACCGAGTGTGCCCGGAACACCGGGACCCGCACGCAGGTCACCGAGGCGCGAAAATCCGGATGATGCATGATCTTGCGGCCTTCGTTTTCCATCTTCATCTCCTCCTTGGTGTAGCCAGTGGAGAGGAAGGAATCGACGTGCGGCAGCACATTGAATGCGATCTGGTGAGGATAGACCTCCTTGGTCACCGGCGTGCCGGCGACGTACTCGCGGACCTGACGTTCGAGTTCCTCCACCGCCTTGGCGCCGGTGCCGGAGACCGCCTGGTAGCTCGACGCAATCACGCGGCGTACCCCGAAGGCCTGGTGCAACGGATACAACGCCATCAGGGTGATGGCGGTGGTGCAGTTCGGATTGGCGAGAATGCCCTTATGGAGCTTCACGTCGCCCGGATTGATCTCGGGCACCACGAGCGGCACCGAGTCGTCCATGCGAAAGGCCGAAGAGTTGTCCACGACCACGCATCCGGCCGCGGCGGCGATTGGCGCAAACTCACGCGAGATGGAACCCCCGGCGCTGAAGAGCGCGATGTCGATCCCCTTGAAGGAATCGCGAGTGAGCTCGGTGACGGTGTGTTCGACGCCTCGGAATTTCAGGCGGCGCCCGACAGAGCGGGCGGACGCGAGCAGGGTCAGTTTGCCCACCGGGAAGTTGCGCTTCTCGAGGGTTTCAATCATTTCCACGCCGACGGCGCCTGTGGCGCCGACGACGGCCACGTGCGGAGTGCGATTCATAAAAGGCCGGCCAGCCTAGAACAGGCCACGAAAGTGTCGAGGCGAAGTTTTCTCTGCCTTCGAATGGATTGGATCGATTCCTCCCTCAGGGGGCAACCCACTGCCCGGTCCATCCAGATCCCGAGGAGGCGTCGCACCAGCGAAACTGCGCCCGGATATGCCCGGTCGGGTTTAAGGCCAAGAGATCGAGCGATTCCACGTGCGCGACCAACAACCCAAAATTGGCCTCGGCATCTTCGTCCACCGACCACCCGTCAGCGGGCGAGTGGATCGGCTCGCCCGGCGGGACGCGACGTCGATAGTGGATCCGATTGCGAGCCGGCACATGCGCCCACGCGGCGGCGCTCGGTGGATCGGCGAGATGGGCCGTCACGTGCGCCCTGGCCCTCAACTGAACCTGCAACAGCGAATCGTAGAAGACCCACGAACTGGCTCCGTCTGCCAGCACCTCGGACAGCTTCGAAGCGCGGGAATCGCTGAAGGCTACCCACTCCCGCTTCGCCGGAATTACCGAGCGCAGCACGACCAGGCGCGCCGAGGGACCGTCAACCCCGTTGGTGGCCAGGACTGGCGTGCGCCACGGATGGGAGACATCCTCCACGGCGAGCGTGAGTTCATTCCAGAGCCGGTCCGCGAGCCGGTCCAACGACGTGAAATCCCAGGGGCTTTCCATTCGGTGCGTCCTCCTTCTCAGAATGGCGGCTGGCCCTCAGCGCGGATTTCGGCCCGCGACGTGGCGCGCTTCCTCGAGCGGATCCTTGGATTGACGCGGCAGGAGTGTGTACCGATTGGTGGCGCTGAGCCGGTCGCCGACCTTCAATGTTTGCAATCGGCCCAAGGTCTCGAGCTCCACATACGGCGTCGGATCCGGGTTGGTGTAGATCTCGGTGCTGCACCCCTCGTCGGCGTGCGGCGCGGCGGCATCCCGATCGGTTTGGATCGACAGCACCCACTCTTTGCCCACCCACACAATCTGGCCGGCGTCGTTGCCGATCTTGTGACTGGCGGCCTTGTCCCGTCGCAGTTCGACCCAATCCTGACGCACGGCGACATGATTGGTGGGAACACCCCATTGATGCGAAAAATCCCCCGGATAACGCGAGCCCTTCGGTATGGGAAGGTACGCGGCCACGGGATCCTGAGTTTGCGTGATCACCCAAACTCCCGCTTCAACCGGCGGGCCCTGCACCTTCTCATAGGTCGTGGTCACTTCCACGGTGTCGCTGCCCGGCTGCAGGGAGAACCGCCGTTCGGTACGGATCCCGTATCGCGGACTGACGGGCGACGTGAGCACCACCGATCCATCGCCGGGAACCCGGAACGCAAGCGGCGCGGCGTCGAAGACATCGGGCGGCGGCCAATTCCACGCGCTTTGGGGTGCGGGCCAGGTCTTGTCTCCGCCAAAGCTGCCGTGCGATGCCTCCCAAGGTTTCGCGGGCATGGGTTTCCCGGCGAGCGATGGGTTTTCCCAGAACGGTCCGTCCTTGGCCCCGGTGCGACGAAATTGCATCCAGCGTCCGACCGAAGGAACCAGCACCGCCTCCACACGGCCGTTCGAGAGAATCACGGCGTCCGACCACCCGTGATAGCTGACGGAGGTCTGGACGCTCACTGGGGCCGCCTCCATGGAGTCGAGCGCCAGGAGCGCTCCGAACGCAGGGAACAAGGTGGGTTGAAACCAAGCACGCAGGGGGATCACGCCGAAAACCTCTGGCGGAAGGGCCTTCGGCTCAAGTCTGGAATGGGACCGAATGGCCAGGGTCGCCCCCCTTGACTCGCCTCGGTTTCGCTCCGAACTCTTCCGACATGCCAATCTACGAGTTCGCCTGTCCGAAATGCCGGCGGATTTTCAATTTCCTGTCGAAGCGGGTCCAACCGTCGCACACCCCCGTCTGTCCCAAGTGCGGAAACAAGCATCTGAGCCGCCAAATGAGCCGTTTTGCCGCTCTCAAGGGGGTTGCCGAACCCCAGGCTCCGGCGAGCGGGGACACGGAGGGACCGGGGGGACCGATGCCGGATCTGGACGATCCCCGGGTCGAGCGCGCCATGGCGGAGATGGAGCGCGACATGGAGCATCTGGACGAGAACAACCCCCGTCACATGGCGCACATGCTGAAAAAAATGAAGGACATCATGCCCGCCGGCAGCCTGCCCAAGGAGATGGACGTGGCGATTCGTCGACTGGAGGCCGGTGAGGATCCGGACAAGATCGAGGAGGACATGGGGGACCTGCTCGGTGATCTCATGGGTGGCGAAGGCGGCCCGGGAGGCGGGGGTGGAGGCGGCTACACCCAGGATGGGGGCCTCTACGACTATTGAAGCTGCCTTCGATCGCCCGCCTCAGCTCCCCGGCCGGTGCGGACGCGAATAAAATGCTGTTGGACGGAAGCCCGTCAGCCGGTAGCGTCTCCCCCGCGGTTTGGCCGATGGTGTAAGGGTAACACAGGGGTCTTTGAAGCCCTTATTCATGGTTCGAATCCATGTCGGCCAGCCAATTTCGCCCACAAAAG
>JANXMD010000285.1 GCA_025354845.1 Verrucomicrobiota bacterium
CAGGACCCGCAGGACCCGCAGCCCCGGTCAGCCCGGTAGCCCCAGCGGGACCGACCGGACCCGTAGCCCCGGTTAGGCCGGTGGCGCCGATCGGACCGATCGGACCCACGGCCCCGGTTGCCCCCTTGATGTTCGCCACCACCGAGTAGGTTCCGGCATTCTTCTTGTATACGTTGCCGGTAACGTCATCGAGGTAGTAGTCGCCGTTGACACCAAGTGACGATGCGGGAGCTCCCGATCCATCTCTCCAAACCGAGGCGGCTCCAACTTGGCAAACCGGGACGCAGGTTTGTCTCTCGTCACCGGACCACGTTCCAACTCCGACACAGTACGATCCCGGAGACGGATCGGAGGGCAACGTCGCGCAGTATTCTCCGGTCGTATAATTGTATCTGGCTGTACAGACCTGGCCGTTAAATCGGATGTAGGTTCCGTACTGGTAGCTGCACCCACGTACAGTTACCGTTCTGCTGGAGGAATCGTAGGTGGCGCACTGGATGCTGCCCCAATCTGCGAAGGCACTAATGTTAGTGGCCAGCAGACCCGCGAAAGCGAGAGACAGCCCCATTTGAGATTTGGTTCGTTTCATGTAAGATATACGGTCGTTGGGTTGTTTTTAAGCCGTCTTGGTGTGAATGGATACCCGCCTAGTGGACACCGTCGAACTGACAGAAGGTTACTACCAGCGCTCAAAGTGCCCCTGAATTACAAAATTGGAATCCGGCCTATTAAGCGTCAAATGAAGCAGTTAATAGGCCAAGGAGAGAGTTGATCCGGGAGGGTCATCGAAGGAACGTGTTATCAAAGTGCTAGAAAAGACGGCTAGGGATCAATCCTAGTGGATATAGGGAAACTCCTGTTAAGTAAATCGACACGAGGCGATTTAGGCGTAAATGATGGCGACAAACGGACTGCGGCGACGCTGCGTGACTCAGGAGCGGTAAAGTCCCACCAAAGTGAGCGCCGAGCCAGCAATTGACCTCCGCCGCCAGGTCAAATCCTGCGCGAGTTGATAAACGCAAACCGCCCCATCGAACCAATCGGTCGATGGGGCGAAAGCCGATCCGAACTGCACCGCTCAGTAGGAAAGAGGGACAGTCGCTCTATTTCCGTTTGCGCAGCAGCCACAATCCGGCAACCGCCGAACCCAGCAAGGCGGCGGTGGAACCTTCATCCGATACATTGATCGAAAGGGCTCCAATGGCGAAATCATTCGATTCGGTCGAAATCGTGATCGTGGAAATATTCAAAGAGGAGCTGAGAAAGCCGGCGAACGCAGCAGTTCCATCGGCCGATTGACCCGCAATGCCGTTAAAGGAGTAGGAACCGAGTAGGCCATTGCTGACGTCAAACGCTGAAATGGTTCCGACAAAACCAGCTCCTGCTGACCAGTTCTGCTCGACATGGATGCCGGCGCCGAGAACCGGGCTGGTGAAGTGAAGAGAGATAGGTCCCGGGTTCGTATTGAAAGCGGTCGCGCCGTTGTAGAGAACCGATTCACCCGGGGTGAAATTACCGTCCCAGTAAAATCCGCTATCGTCATTAAAGTTGCCTTGGACGTTCTGCCAAAGCGGTCCACCGCCTCCTTCTGAGGCCTGCACCGTGATGCCGCCGCTCGAAAAGGCGGTGTTGTTCGGGACCATTGTCCAGAAAGGCCCACCCCAGCTCAGGACAGAGGCTGTACCCAGCGCGGCCGGGTTGTTCAACTGGATCAGACTGGCCTGCGCGGTCACGCCGGCAAGAACCAAGCCTGAAAGGAGTCCAACAATGGCTTTCTTGTTCGGAATCAATTCGGAAGAAGGGAAACAAATCATGACTGGGCGGGTTGAAGCAGAGTTTGCGCCAATCTGCGTCAAAGTTGATTCAGTTTTGATGAGATAGTTCTAACGTGTTGATTACAAGCAATAAAGGGAAGAAGTGTTCCCAGGAATAGGATCCCTTTGCGGGCTGCGCTCAGCGCTTTGGTGTAATTGATTCCGACAGAAACCATCACGACCTAAAGGTGGGAATCGTTTAAAATGTTTATCGATAGCGACTTATGGAATATTCGAGGGCTGTCGAAATCCTTTACACAGCAACAAGCCGCGCGTGGTCTTGCCCCTTCCCTGTCTTGACGGAGGTACGGGTCGGGTTGATTGGGGATTTTCCCAAAGTGAGATTGCCAATAGGCGTGCGATTTCCACGGCGCCTGGTGCGGAGGCGTCGGGGCGACGGTTGGCTGGAGTACGAGCTTCGATTCAGGTTCCAGAATCATCCAAACAAAAGATCTGACTCTCCAAGAAGGCGGACGCCGACGAAGGCATGGTTTAGGGATGCCACCCTCCCGTCTACTGCCTTGGATCTCATTGGTCGTGGCCTCCGCCCTGCCGATCATCGCCGCACCCTTGCCTCGACTTCAAGTCAGCGAGAATCACCATTTCCTGGTCACCGACGCTGGCAAACCGTTCTTCTGGCTCGGGGACACCACGTGGGAGCTCTTCCATCGGCTAAACCGGGAGGAGGCGGACCGGTTGCTGGCCGACCGGGCGGGCAAGGGGTTCACGATCCTCCAATCCGTCGCCATCGCGGAGTTGGACGGCCACACCGATCCCAACGCCTACGGCCACCTCCCGCTGGTGGACCTTGATCCTACCCATCCGGCCCTGGTGGACGGCCCGGCCAACGACTACTGGGACCACGTGGATTACATCGTCAACCAGGCCAACGCACGCGGACTTTACATCGGGTTCCTGCCGACCTGGGGCCGTTTCTGGCATGACACCAACAACGGGCGAAAACCGCTATTCACGGTTGCCAACGCCGCGGTCTATGGCGAATGGCTCGGCCGCCGCTACAAGGACGCTGGCCTCGTCTGGATCCTGGGCGGGGATCGCAGTCTGGACACCGACGAGCAGAAGGAAATCATCCGAGCCATGGCCCGCGGCCTCCGCAAAGGCGACGGAGGGAATCACCTGATGACGCTCCATCCTTCCGGCGGCAACGGCTCCTCGACGTGGTTCCATGACGACGAGTGGTTGGACTTCAACATGCGGCAGAACGGTCATGCAGCGGAGTTCACCGGCCGTTATGACAACACGCGCAAGGACTACGATCGAACGCCGGTGAAGCCGGTCGTGGATGGTGAACCGATTTACGAGGACCACCCCGTCTCCTTCGATGCGAAGAAGTTCGGCCACTCCCTGGCCGCCGACGTGCGACGGCCGCTGTACTGGGATTTGTTCGGCGGAGCCTTTGGCCACACCTATGGCCATCATTCCGTTTGGCAGATGTGGTCGCCGGGCAAGAACCCGATCAACAACCCGCTCCTCCCCTGGTCTGATGCCATCCACCAACCAGGCGCAGGCCAGATGCAGCACGCCCGCCACCTTCTGGAGTCGCGCCCTGTCCTGACGCGCATTCCCGACGACTCAATCGTCGTGGTGGACCGGGTTCCAACGGCGGTTCCGGGGGCTGGCCGCTATCGTTTCAGCGCCACCCGCGACAGCGAAGGCAGCTACGCGATGATCTATGTTCCGGTTGGCCGCCCGTTCAAAGTGCGGATGGAGGCCATCACGGGCGATCAGGTAAGTGCCTGGTGGTTCAATCCTCGCGATGGCACCGCGACGGCCATTGGCACGTTTGCGCGGGGTGGGGAGAAAGAGTTCGTTTCCCCGGACAAGGGTGAGACCACGGATTGGGTGCTGGTGCTGGACGACGCTGGAAAGAAGTATCCCGCACCCGGAAAGCCCCAATGAAGATCTCCCGGCATCGCGTCGGTCTCGGGCTTATGCTCTGCCTGGTTGCCCAATCAGTCAGCCTCCCGGGGGAACCGCTCAAGTATTCGGTGTCCTGGGTGGGTAATTCCTTCTCGGGCGCGAGCAACCGCTGGGTGCAGAACTTTTTCATCCACACCAAGGTCCAGCCCGACGGCACGGTAAACACGTGGAGTCATTGGGACGAGGGCGGGAAGAAGTTTGGTGTTTACAAGGACGGCGACGTGCTCGGGAACACGAACGTGAATCCGAACAGCTTGGAGACACGTGACAGGCTGGGCCGGCACTGGAAGCTGGAGGTCGACTATCACGATCCGAAACATCAGGAGTGGGAGTTCACGCCAAAGGGCATCACCTGCGATGGCAAGTTGGTGACCTTTCCCGAGTTGTCCCAGCCGACCGCGCTCGCGTTGGCCAACGACGGCTCACTGATGGTGGCGGATTCCGGCACCGGACCGCGTCAACAGGTGCTGTTCTACGACGCGACCGATACGAATCAGCCCAAGCTGCTGAAGACCTTCGGTGAACGCGGGGGCATCGGGTCGGGCAAGCCCGGCGAAATCACGCCGACGAAGTTCTGGGGCATCCGTGGCCTCGGCATGGACCACCTGGGTAATCTCTATATCGCACAGAGCGAAATGGGCACCGTGCTGCGCTCGTTCACACCCGATGGCCAGATGCGCTGGGAATTGCACGGCGAGTTTTTTTGCGACCTCGCGGTCGCTGATCCGGCGGATGACGCGGCGACCGTTTGGGGAATCCAGGAACGTTACGCGATGGATTGGTCGCAGCCGCCGGGCCGCGATTCGAAGTGGATCGGCTACACGCTCGATCGCCAGAAGTATCCCACCGATCCACGCGGATTGATGCACGTGAAGCAGCAGGGAGAGCACGGACTCACTTCGCCGCAGATCGTCTATCTGAAAGGTCATCGCTTTCTCTTCGTGGGCGGCATGTTCGCTAGCAATTTTATCAACATTTTCCGCTTCGACGGCGAAATCGCGGTTCCCTCCGGCCTGATTCTTCAATGGGGCAACAACCTCTACAACACGGACCTGAAATGGCCGCCCAACAAGCCCGTCGGCACGAGTATCTGGCGCGATGTCAACGGCGCCGATGCGGTGGAGACGACCTTGACCGGC
>JANXMD010000291.1 GCA_025354845.1 Verrucomicrobiota bacterium
AACTCTTCCGGCGGGCGTCCCCAAATTCGTTGGTACCCGGGACTGATGTAGAGCAGGCGGGATTGGTCGACATCAGTCATCCAGAACACCTCTTCGATGTTCTCGACCACCTGCCGGAAACGCTCCTCGCTTTCCCGGATGGCGGCCTCGGCCTGGTTGCGTTCGCTGATATCCCGCACCTGTGCGAGGATCAGGCTGCGCTGATCGAAGGCGATCGAACCAATCCGCGCCTCGACCGGGAAGGTGCTCCCGTCCTTCCTCCGATGTCGGGTGGTAATCGAGAGCAGTCCCTGTTGCTGGACCTCCGCCCAGGTCGCCCGGGCTCTCGTCAGCTCAAAGTCGACGACGAACGCTGCAAGATTGAGATCCAGGAGTTCGGCGCGGGAGTACCCTAGATACTCGCAGGCGCGGCGGTTGCAGTCGATCATCTGACCCTGCTGATCATACACCATCATGGCGTCGGCCGCCTGGTCCACGAGGGTCTGGAAACGCGCGTTGCTGGAGCGGATCTCGGCAACCAGTCGGTCGCGCTCGAGCGCTGCGGCGACCTGATCGCTCACCGCCTTCATCACCTGCAGGTCTTCGGGATCAAACGCGTCGAATCGGAAAGAGCCGAAGGAAATCGTGCCGATCAGACGTTCGGCCGCTTGGAGCGGGAATCCCGCGTAGGCTCGCATTCCCACATTGCGAAGGCGTGTGGCGTCCGCCCGGGTCGACAGTTGAGCCCACGAAAGAATGATCGGGGTTCGTCCTTCCGCGACGCGGCCACACATTGCCTCGGCGAATCTGAGCGTCGCGAACTCCTGGAGGTCGCGTTCCTTCAGTCCCCGGGAGAGTTCGAGCGACAGTCGGTCGCCCGGGAAAGTCACCATATAGTTGAGAAATACATCGACCTCGAGGGCGTCGGCGAGCTGAGTGAAGATCCCTTCGATCAATTCGCGAGAGGAGTGGGTCACCACCAGTCGTCGTGAAATCCCCGCGAGCAGTGCCGTGCGGTGCTGTTGCCTGGCGCGGGTGGCCTCGGCCGCTGTCCGCGCGGAGATGTCGGTGATCGACAGGAAGGCCACCGGTTGGTCGTTGGCATTTTGCACCAGGCGGCCGTTGTAGGCGAAGGTGCATTCCCAGCCACCGCTTCGGCTTCGGATCGGAAGTTCCAAATCACACAGGTGTTCGCCGCGCAAGAGTCGCGCCAGCGGAGTGTCCACGGGTCGGACCACTTCCCCGTGGGCTGTCCGCCATTCGAAGTGGTTGGAAAGATTCGAAAACACGGTGCGGGCCTCGCCGGGGTTCTCGATCCGGTGCATTTCTACCGCGGCACGATTCCAGTGCAGCGGATTGCCGAGCAGGTCGCACATCAGCAGCCCCTCGGCGAGATTCTCGGTCACCGCCTCGAGCCGCTCCTCGTTCTCCCGAATCATCTGGAGCACTCGGCGTTTCGCCGTGATGTCGCGTGCGATGCTGGAGGCGCCAATGATAAGGCCATTCGAATCGCAAACTGGAGAGATGCTCACCGACACGGCAACACTTCGGCCATCCCGATGAATGCGTTCCGTCTCGAAGTGTTCCACCCGTTCGCCTCGTCGGATTCGTTCGAGGATTTCCGTCTCCTCGTTCCGAAGGGATTCCGGAAAGAGGAGAAGCATTGGCTTTCCGAGGGCCTCTTCCTCGGTATAGCCAAAGAGTGACTCCGCCCCACGGTTCCAGCTCGTGATGATACCGGAGAGGGTCTTGGCAACAATGGCGTCCTCGCACGATGCGACAATGGTCGCCAGTCGGTCGCGCATTTCCTCCTGCTGCTTTCGGACCGTGATGTCCTCGCTGAAGATTAGGATTCCGGAGATTTCGTCCTGACCCGTCCGCCAAGGCCGGACCTCCCACCGCAGCCATTGCACCGTGCCGTCGGCCCGTTCAAAACGGTCAGACTCGGAACGGACGATTTCACCGGCCAGGGCACGCTGATGAATGGATTTCCACAGATCGGAGACCTCGGGAAAGATGTCGTAGTGGCGGCGGCCGGTGAGGGGTATGCCGGAAAGTCCATACTCCTCCGACCAACGCTGGCTTACCACGAGGTATCGCAGGTCGCGATCGAGCATGGCGATCGCGACGGGGAGATTTTGAATGAGCCGATCCAAGCGCTCGCCGTCCGCAGCCTTTGCGGCGGTATCCTGTTCTTGTGCCTGGCGGGTTCGGGCGCGTCGGCGACGATCCAACTCGGCCAAACCCGTGCTACCCAGTCCGATTCCCGCGAGCAGTGGCCAGGTCGACACGGTGACCTGCTGGACGAGAATCAAGCGTCCGAGGCCGACGACAACGGCAGTGGCGACCAGTCCCGGCCAACTCCCACCGACAATCGCGCTCGCGACCATGGGGACCGCGAGGATCAAGGATTCCGTGGCATCGGGCACGGGATGTCCGCGCAGCCGACACCAGGTGACCGCAGCTCCGGCGCTGACTCCAGCGGCAAGGATTGAGCCCCAGAGCTGGAGCCTACCCGCGCTTGAGTTGCGATACTCTAATCCTTGGTTCCCGACCGGCACCGCGGGATCCAATGCTCGTCCCCGCGATCCCACCATCGGGGAATACCTTAACCAACTCCCGATGTGGAGCGTCAGTGGGAATCGGCGGTGATGAGCCCAACACGGATGGCGAAGCGAACCAGCCCGGCCACGTCGCGAATGTTGAGACGATCCATAATCTGCGCCCGATGCGCTTCCACGGTCTTCGAGCTGAGGTTCAGCTGGAAGGCGATTTCCTTGGTGCTCCGGCTTTCCGCGATGAGCTGAAGGATCTCTCGCTGGCGCCCAGTGAGGCTTTCGAGCTGGGCGTCTGCGCCGCGACCCTGGGGATCCGTATCGGCTGCGGTTTTGGATTGAACTCGTGCACCAAAGTGGGGTTTGCCTGAAAGAACCGTTCGAATTGCGAATTCCAGGTCAACCGCCGACGAATCCTTGGTAAGGTATCCCGCCGCCCCGCGGTCCATAGCCCGGAGGATGTATTCCTCGTTGGCGTGGGCGCTGAGAATGAGGATCACCGCCGAAGGGTGCTCGCGCCGAAGCCGCGGCAGCACGTCGAGTCCGGTCAGGCCGGGCATTGCGATGTCCAACAAAACGAGATCCGGTTTGGCGTCACCGGCGAGGCTCAGCAGTTCAGCGCCGGTCGAGGCCTCGCCGACGATCGCCATGCCTTCCATGCGTTCGACCAGTTTTTTTAACCCGGAGCGAATCAGAGTGTGATCGTCGGCCAGAATAATCCGTGTGGTGCTCATGGAACTAGTCGCTGCCTCCCGGCCCAGTGGGCGGGGAGGCATCCGATCCAAGGTGCGGAAGGATGGCGATGATTTCAGTGCCAATTCCCGGAATGGAGTTGAGATGAAAGGTTCCCCTCGCGATTCGTGCCCGTTCCTCCATTCCGGTCAATCCAAGATGTCCCGTCCGGAGATCGAGGCCTTCGCCGGAACCCGGATCAAATCCTTGGCCATCGTCCTGGATCCGTAGGCTTAAACCCTCCGAAACCGTCGCGAGGCGAATGTCAACGCGACCCGCCCGGGCATGTCGGATGATGTTGGTCAGCGCCTCTTGAGCAATGCGGAAGCACGCGTTGGCCGCCTCCTCAGGAATTGGTGCCTCGTCGCTGAGATTCGTGCTGAAATGGATTTCGATTCCAGTCCGCTCACGAAACTTGGCCAGCGCGGATCGTAACGCCGGGACCAGTCCAAGGTCGTCCAACTCCGAGGGCCGCAGGTTGAAGGCAAGGGTTCGGACTTTTTCCATCAACGCATCGAGCATTTCCAGGAGCTCGGTGCGGTTTTGGATGGCGGCCAGGTCCACGACAGGAAACGCCGCGACGTGAAGTTGGACGGCGGTCAGGCCCTGTCCGATTTCGTCGTGAAGCTCGCGGGAAAGGCGACGGCGCTCCTCCTCCTGGATGTCGATCAGCCGGCGCGAGAGTTCTGTGAGATTCCCAAGGGCGCGCTGAAGCCCCAGTTCCGCGGCACGGCGGACAGTGATGTCGCGATTGATTTCAATGATCCACCCTGGCCGCTCCTTGGGTGCGCGTTGGAGTGCCCACCGCGACTCCACCAAAATCTTCCGGCCGTCGTGACAGGTATGCGTCAGAATCCCATCCCAGCGGCCGGTGCGATAGAGCCTCGTTTCAATCTCCGAGATGGGGCAGGGGAACTCGGTGTGTAACAGGTCCTGCTTGCGACGGCCCACTGCAGCGCGCGCGGTGTGGCCGTAGAGCTCCGTGGCGCCGCGGCTCCAAAAAAGCACCACCCCCTCGGCCGTGCGGACGAGAATTGCATCATGAGCCAGATCCAGAAGCGCGCACGCATCGGGATTCAGCTGTGCGGGCAACCCGACTGGAACGATTTCCGGGTCGCGCGATGTGGAAGGAGGATTCAAATCAGACAGTTCAGCGACCGGTTGGGCGAGGCACTTCGGGTGCGGGTGGCCTGTATTGGAGTTGAGCGGGTTGTGGTGTGATGTGGGATGGGTGTCCTTCCTCGTCGGGGCTTCTCCGTTCACTCTTGCAGGGGCACTCTTTATGCGGTGACGTGGTTGGAGTTCCGGACATTTCGCAAGCGCGGATCATTCAACGAAAAGTGTATTTCATGAAGAAGGTCAACCTTGAGCAGCTCGCGGAGGAAGAATGGAGTTCACCCAAGGGCACATTCGCTGGTTCAAGCCGCAATATCTCCGAGTCCCTAGGACGCCAACCGACGTCGATGGATCTTCGGTTGCGACATCCCTTCGATGTCGAGGTGTGTCGGATCCCTCCCGGCAAGGCGCCCTACCCGTACCATTCTCACAGCGCGCAGTGGGAGTATTACCAGGTGGTGTCGGGGAACGGAGTGGTGCGTCATGCGGAGGGAACGACCGACATCGGGGTTGGGGATGCCTTTCTTTTTGAGCCGGGTCAGCCACACCAACTGCGCAACACGGGCGTAGTCGATCTGGTGGTGCTGGTCGTGGCGGACAATCCGGTGGGGGAGAGCTGTCACTATCCAGACAGCGGCAAGTGGCTGGTGCGCTCACCGGAGCGCGCGTTGATCCGCTCAGCCGGTCTCGGCTACTACGACGACGAAGAGTAGGAGATGCCGGCAAATCGATTGCGGGATTGCCCAGAAGGAATCCTGTTTGCACCCTGCCTGCATGATCCCTCTTTCGCACCGCCATCCGGGCTGCCGGTGGTTCTTGTGGCTTCTGCTGATTGCGGGAATTCCCGCGGCACTCCTTGCGGCGGAGGAGTCCCTGGTGGCCAAGCGGAGTGAGGTGATCTACGGACGCAAGTTTGGCACGGCGCTGACGCTCGACGTGATCCAACCGCCGAAGCCCAACGGATACGGCGTCGTGTACATGGTGTCGGGTGGTTTCTTCTCGAGCCATGACGGGATCGACGGTTCGTTGAAAAACGGGTTGCTCGCACCGATGCTGTCGCGGGGCTACACGGTGTTCGCCGTGGTGCATGGTTCGCAGCCTAGATTCCTCATTCCGGAGATTGTGGAGGACGTGCATCGCGCGGTGCGGTTTATCCGCCTGCACGCGACGGAATACGGCGTGAAGGCCAATGCACTTGGCGTTTTTGGCGCGAGCGCGGGCGGTCACCTTTCCCTGACGCTGGGGACCCAGGGTGCTCCGGGGCGGGCCGATGCGAAGGATCCCGTGGATCGTGAATCCAGTGCCGTTCAGGCGGTCGCCGCATTTTTTCCGCCGAGCGATTTCCTCTCCTGGAGGCAGGAGGGTGACGATGCCGTGGGCGTCGGGGTGCTGGCGGCCTTTAAACCGGCGTTTGGCCCGCGCAGCGACACCGCCGAGAATCGGGCCATTTACGGCAAAGAGATTTCCCCGATCCAGTTCATTCGCCCCGAGATGCCGGCGACGCTCATCATTCACGGGGACGCCGACAAGTTGGTCCCCATCTACCAGTCTGAGCGATTCTTAAAGCGCTGCTCGGAGGCGGGAGTGAAGGCGCCGCTGCAACTCGTCCGCCGTGAGGGCAAGGACCACGGGTGGCCTGATATCGGCAAGGACGTCGTGGTGTTCGCCGATTGGTTCGATGCTCAACTCCGCGGCGTCAAGCCCTGGTCCCTACCCGACCGATGAGCTCAAGGCGGTGGTGCTGGGGAGTCGTTTCTGGAATCTTCGTCGTTGTCGTCGGGCTTGCTGTCGATGCGGTCCTCGTTGGCCGCCCGCTGGACGCGCATCGCGAGGTGACAGTGTTCGACAATGGCCTGCTCTTTTTCCGAAGCCGAGGCCGCCATGTCTCGCAAGAAGGGTACTACCTCGGACAGAAGTGGCAGTGCGTCGAGTACATCAAGCGCTTTTACTTCCAGGTGTATCGGCACCGGATGCCCGATCCCATGGGG
>JANXMD010000308.1 GCA_025354845.1 Verrucomicrobiota bacterium
GCGCGACCTGCTCGGCGGCGACTCCGGAGTCGGCTAGCCGAGCGAGCCGATCGCGGAAGAAGGATCGCACCGCGCCCACCACATCCCCGTGAGGATACGCTGGCGCTGCCTGCATGGTTTCCGGATCTCCCTGCATGTGCATGGCAACGTATCCGGCGTCGCGCTCGGCGACAACCTTCCACAGCGCGGAATCGGCCCGATTCGCCTGGATGTCGTTGACGATGCAGGCGCCAGCATCCAGGGCGGCGCGGGCGACGTCGGGCTTGCGGGTGTCGATTGAGATTGGAACCGACACCTGGGTGGCGAGTGCGCGGATCACGGGAAGGACGCGTGCCAACTCTTCGGCCGCGCTGACCGGTTGGGCTCCGGGCCGGGTGGATTCTCCACCGATGTCGAGAATGTCCGCGCCCTCGCCGACGAGTATTAAGGCGTGGTCGACGGCCCGTTGTGCTTCGTGGTGGTGACCGCCGTCCCAGAAGGAATCCGGGGTGACGTTGACGATCCCCATCACCAAGGCCGGTCGGGGAAAGGAAAACGCAAACTGACGACAGCGCCACCGCATTGGCAACGTGGGATCCAATGCGCGGCGGGTTCAGTAGGTTTGATTGGCACCGGCAACGGCGGCGGCCGGGCTGCGCTGGATCAATTCGATTTCGTAGCCCTCGGGCGCATCGACGAAGGCAAAGCCGCCGGATCCATCCGGCTTCATGGTGGGGCCATCGGAGTACTTCAAACCGAGGCCTGCCAGATGGGCTCCGAACGCTTCCAAAGATTCCACCTCGAACGCCAGATGCGTGAGATCCGCCTGCACTTCAACCGGACCCGAGTTTGGGAAATGGCAGAGCTCGATCGTCTCCTCACTTTGGGGTGCTTTGAGGAAGACCAGCTCGGAACCGCGAGGGGACTTGTGCCGGCGGACCTCCTCCAGACCCAGGACGTCCTTGTAAAAGCGGACGGACCGCTCGAGGTCGTTTAGCCGGTAACGGGTGTGGAGCAATTTCGAGACGCGCATGATGCGGGAAAGAATAGCGGCTTCATGCGGCCGCGCAACGCCGCGGAGCGTGGGATTAGCGACGTTTTCTCAAAGGCCGTGAGGGCTGGCAGGCTGGGCAAAAAAAGCTGCTTCGGCCGGCCTGGACGATCCGTTCGATCGATTCGCCACACGTCGGACACGGCTCGGCGTCGCGATCGTACACCCGGAATCGCGACGAGGCCTCCCCCGCCGAGCCGCCGCTGCCGCCGTAGTAAAACCGCGTCCCGGAATCCCTCGCCTCCGCGGCGGCGATGGCCTCCTGGAGCACGGCTCGGATCGCGTGGTTCAGCCGGACTGCCTCAGCCGCGGATACCGTCGCCGCCGCTCGCTCGGGATGAATGCCGGCGCGAAATAGGGCCTCGCTGGCGTAGATGTTTCCCACGCCGGCGACGCGCGCTTGGTCGAGGAGAAAGGATTTGATGGGTTGTCGCGAACCGTCGAGCGAGGCGGACAGGGCTTCCGGAGAAAAGGCGTCGGACAAGGGTTCGGGTCCCAGGCAAGAGAGGGGTTCTGTATCCAGCGTGAACCAGCCGAATTTCCGGGCGTCCTCGAAAACGAAACGCCGGGGACCGAGATCCAGCGTCACCACGGCGTGCTTGGGAAGCGCTCGTTCGGTGGGGACCACATCCATGCGGCCGGTCATGCCAAGATGGGCACAGATCTCCAACGGTTTATCGCCCCTCGCGGAGCTCAGGTGGAAGATGAGGTATTTGCCGCGTCGGTTCACGGATTGGATCCGGGCGCCGACGAGGGCTCGGCGCAGCGTTTCCGGGAGCGTCGGACGCAGCAAACGTGGGCAATGGATGGTGACCGACCTGATTTCCGAGCCTGGCAGAACCCGGTTGAGTCCGCGCACCACCCACTCGACTTCTGGCAGCTCAGGCATGTCGGGTCCGTCTAGCGTGGTCCGGGCAGGGGGCCAAGATCGTTTTTCCCTTCCCGTGTTTTCGCAACCGATTGCATCCACGGTTTGCTTCCCGCGACGGGGTCGGCTACCTCTCCCGGACTCAATTTCTGGATATGGCCGCCCCCGCTGCAGACAACCGCATTCCTGTCACCGTCCTCACCGGATTCCTCGGAGCCGGAAAGACCACTCTCCTCAACCACATCCTCACCCGCCAGCACGGGAAACGGATCGCGGTGATCGAGAATGAATTTGGGGAGATCGGCATCGACAACGCCCTGGTCATCGGAGCCGACGAAGAGATCTTCGAGATGAACAACGGGTGCATCTGCTGCACCGTTCGTGGCGATCTCATCCGTATTCTCGGCCAGTTGCTCAAGCGCCGGGACCGCTTCGACTACATCCTGGTCGAGACCACGGGCCTCGCCGATCCCGGACCGGTGGCGCAGACCTTCTTCAGCGACGAGGAGGTCAAGGAGAGCTTCCGCCTCGACGGCATCGTGACCCTGGTCGACGCCAAGCATATCCTGTTGCATCTCGACGACGCCCCGGAGGCGAAGCAGCAAATCGCCTTTGCCGACCGGATCCTGCTCAACAAGGTGGATCTCGTGACTCCCGCCGAGCTCACGCTGCTGGAAGAGAAGATCCACGCCATCAATGCGGTCGCACAGGTGTTCCGCACCACGCAGGCCGATCTGGAAGCCGACAAGGTGCTGAATCTTCACGCCTTCGATCTCGATCAGAAGATGTCGTTGGAGGGGGATTTCCTGGAGCGTGAACTGCCGTTCGAATGGAGCGGGGCGTTCCACCTCGATGCCGGCGAACACACGCTGCGCCTAGAGGGGGGACCTGATCCCGCTATGGGCGTGGTGCTGCTACAGCTGGATGTCCACGAGGCAGAGTCTGGGCACTGCCATGAGCACGACCATGCTCACGATTCGGGCCACAAGCACGAGCATGGCGAGGGCGAGAAGTGTGACCACGTCCACGAAGGCGATGCGGATCCTGGGCATGGCCACGCTCATGACCACGAGCATGGTGAGGAGTGCGGCCACGATCACGGCGAGTGTTCGGGCGGGCTTCATGAGGCGTTGCACCAAGCCGAGGATCAGGCGGTGACCCTGTTTAGCTTTCCGGCGACGACGGTTCGCTCGGGCGGTGAGCTCAAGCCGGGAAAGAAGTTCTACAAGATCATGATTGGCGAGGAGGGGGCGACTTTCCGGGTGTCGATTCCCGTCCACGGAAATTATGCGCTTTTTACCCAGCATGGTCTCGATGAGTTCTCTGGCCGTCTGGAAAAAGCGGGCAAGACCGTCGAGCCGTCCCACGCGCACGAGCACGGAGGCCACTCGCACGGGCATCAACATGACGAATCGGTGAGCAGCGTTGGCATCGAGGAGAAGCGCGACGTCGATCCCAAGAAGCTCAACAACTGGCTTGGCGAACTGCTGCAGAACAAGGGAGCGGATATCTTCCGCATGAAGGGCATCCTCAATCTCAAGGGATCGGCCAATCGGTTTGTCTTCCAAGGGGTCCACATGACCTTCGAAGGCAAGTCGGACCGTCCCTGGAAGGATGAGACGGAGCGCAAGAGTCAGCTGGTATTCATCGGCCGGAACCTCGATCGGGAGGCGCTCAACGCCGGATTCCGCCGCTGCCTCGCCTGAGTTGAGCTGAGCTGAGCCGATCTGCCATGAATTTCTCTGTACCGTTGCGCCCATGGGAGTGGTCGACCGTCCTCGGGGAGCCCGTGGCCCAGGTCTCCTGGTCGCCAGACGGGTCGGTCGTGGCGGCTGGCCTTCTCGATGGCCGTTTGATTCTCCTCAACGCCGCCGATGGATCGCGTGCCGGCGAGTGGCGGGCGCACGAGGACGGGTTGTTTCGTGCGTCGTTCTCGCCGTCGGCTCCGGTGATCGTGACCTCGGGGCAGGATGGGTTCGTCCGGATCTGGAGTCGCGACGGCGCAAAGCTGGTGGAAATTACCGGAGGATCCAGCTGGGCGGAGCAGGTTGCCTGGTCCCCCGACGGGCAGCGTCTTGCCGCAGCGGCGGGACGACGGCTATTCCTCTGGGAGGCCGCATCGGGAAAGGTCCTCGAGACGCCAGTTCACCGAAGTACGATCGCCGGCCTGTCCTGGAAATCCGACGGCTCGGTGATTGCGGCCGCGTGCTATGCCGGAGTGGAATTGTGGTCCGCGGCGGACGGCTCGCCCGCGGGAAGCCTTCCCTGGAAGACGTCGCTGATCTCGCTCGCGTGGTCTCCCGATGGCCGCTGGGTGGTGGCTGGCACGCAGGAGCAAAGCATTCAGATCTGGGAACTGCCGTATCGTGCGGGCGAAGAGCTCGCCATGTCGGGCTATGCCGCCAAGGTGCGCGAGCTGGCCTGGCACTCGAACGGGCGGTATCTTGCGACGGGTGGCGGAATGGAAGTGATGGTGTGGGACTGTGGCGGCAAGGGCCCTGCAGGCACGACACCACGGATCCTCGAGGGTCACGAGGGGCGCATCGCTGCGCTGGCCTATCAGCGCGGAGGACACTTGCTCGCCAGCGGAGCCCAGGATGGTCAGGTGCGGCTCTGGAATGCGGGCAAATCCTCGCAGGCGCTTCGCCGGTTTCAGCTGGAGGCGCCGGTCACGGATGTCGCTTGGGGTCCGTCAGGTCAACGTGTGGCGGCGGGCACCAAGCACGGCAGTGTTTCCGTCGGCGCCGCCCCCGCCTGATCGTCCGAGACGAAACCGCCGCCCGGGGAAGCCCGCGGCGGCGATTGCGAACCATGAGGGAAACGACGGCTAAGCTCAGCTAGGCCGTGACCGCACCTCGCTGACCCAGGGCTGGTTCGCCAGGTACCAGGCGACGGTTTCACGAATGCCCGTTTCGAAGGTGTGGGCCGGAATCCAACCCAGCTCGTTTTGGATCTTGGTCGCATCAATGGCGTAGCGACGATCATGACCCGGGCGATCCTTCACGAACTGGATGAGTCCGCGGGAATTGCCGCCGAGATTCGGAGCAAGCGCGTCCACGAGGTCGCAAATGTGCTCCACGATCCGGAGGTTAGCCCACTCGTTGTGGCCGCCCACGTTGTAGGTCTCACCCAGTCGACCGCGTTTAAGTACCTGCCACAGGGCCCCGCAGTGGTCGCCCACGTAGAGCCAATCGCGGACGTTCATGCCGTCGCCGTACACCGGCACCGGCTTGCGGGCGATGAGGTTCTGGATGACAACCGGGATGAGCTTCTCCGGAAATTGGTACGGGCCGTAGTTGTTGGAGCAGTTGGTCACCACGGTGGGCAGGCCGTAGGTGTGGTGATAGGCGCGCACCAGCAGGTCGCTTGAGGCCTTGCTGGCGGAATACGGCGAATTGGGCGCGTACGGGGTGGTCTCAGTGAAGAGTCCTTCGGCGCCGAGCGAGCCGTAGACTTCGTCGGTGGAAACGTGGTGAAAGCGGTGGTCGGCGGACTTGCCGGCCCAGGCATCACGGCAGGCCTCGAGCAGGTTGAACGTGCCGACAATGTTAGTGGAGATGAAGTCGCCGGGCCCGCTGATCGAGCGGTCCACGTGCGATTCGGCGGCCAGGTGCATCACGTGGGTGATCCCGTGATCCCGCACTACGCGGACGACTTCCGCCTTGTCGCGGAGGTCCACCTTCTCAAACACATACCCTGGATGAGCCTCGGCGCCACGGAGGTTGGCAAGGTGTCCGGCGTAGGTCAGGCAGTCGAGGTTGACCAGCTTGTGGATGCCGGGCTCGCCGAGCAGGTGACGGACGAGGTTGGAGCCAATAAAACCGGCGCCGCCGGTGACCAGGAGATTCATGAAGGAAAACGGGAAGGACGTGAAAACAGGGCTCAGCGGATTTCGGGCTGCCAGTCGCGAAGGGATTCATCGATGGCCTGCTCAACCGGGCGGATGCAAACCCCGGCCGCAAGCATCTTGGAAACATCCATCAGGCAATTCGACCGCGGGGTCTTGGCGGCGACGGAATAGAACTCCTCATCGTCGCGCCAGAACTCGAATTTCTTTCCCGGCTGCAGGCGCTTCTGGATCTTCGCGACAATGTCCCGCGTCGTCACCCAGCCGGGATTGGCCACGTTGTAGATCCCGAAGGCGGCTTTGTTGACCCAGAGATCCAGGCTTGCCCGTGCGAAATCACCGCGGTGGGTGATCGAGTTCACGTTGTCGTA
>JANXMD010000324.1 GCA_025354845.1 Verrucomicrobiota bacterium
CAAGATCACCAACGACGGTGGCACCTTGTGGATCCTGGGATTGAAGACCGAGCATCCCGGCGTCCTCATCGACACCAAGAACCAGGGCAAGACCGAGCTGCTCGGCGGCCTGTGCTTCGCCAACGGCACGTACAAGCTGGATCCGATGTTCCGGATCGACAACGCCTCGGCCACTTTCTCGTTCGGTGAAACTTCACTGAATGGAACGCCATTTTCCACGATCGTCACCGAGACCCGCAACGGCCTCACGCGCTTCCTCGGCAGCCAGGGAGTGTCGCAGGATCTACCGCTTCCGACCCGCATTGGCGGCGTTTCCGTTCCCTTGTTCACCGGCTACCATGGCATCGGCGATGTGGCGCCAAAGTCGGGAATCCCGATGAACAAGGCACCGTCCGCCCCCGCGGGAAAATGAGGACCGGCCGAGTTTCGAATCTTTCACTCTTTCCTCCCTCTCATGCCTGAACCCACCAAGCAGGATCTGCTCGTCGGCGTTGATCTTGGCGGCACCAAGATCCTGGCTGGCGTGTTCACCCCGGGCCTCAAGCTGATCCAATCCACCAAACTCAGCACCAAGGCAGAACGCGGTTTTGACGCCGTGGTCGAGCGCATCTCGCGCTGCATCCGGGATGCCGTCGACGAGGCGGACCTGTCGCTCAAACAGATTCGCGGGATCGGAATCGGCGCACCCGGCGCAGTGGATCCCGACTCCGGTGAAGTGATCTTCGCCCCCAACCTGCAATGGAAGGGCATGCCCTTGAAGAAGGCCCTGGAAAAGGCGCTGAACCTGCCGGTGTTCGTGGAGAATGACTGCAACATTTGCACCCTCGGCGTCCATGAATCCGAGCTGAAAGGGAAGCCTCGGAACATGATTGGCATCTTCCTCGGCACCGGCGTGGGCGGTGGGTTGATTTTGGAGGGAAAACTATACGGCGGATTCAATCGCACTGCCGGAGAACTGGGTCACATGGTCATCCAGGTCGGGGGACCGAAGTGCGGCTGCGGCAACAACGGTTGCTTCGAGGCATTGGCCAGCCGGACCGCCATCTTCCGGGAAATCCAGCGCGCCGTGAAGGAAGGCGGCCGCACCGTGCTCACCGAGATGCTCGGTGACAACCTGGCCGATCTGAAGAGCGGCGATCTCCGCAAGGCACTCCGAAAAGGGGACAAACTGGTGGAGAAGGTGATCGAAAGCGCCGCGGAGTACACCGGCATCGCGGTGGCCAATCTCATCAATGTGTTTAATCCCGAGGTGGTGGTGGTCGGCGGCGGCGTGATTGACGCCCTCGAGGACGAGATGATGTCGATCATCGTCGAGACGGCCCTCGACTACGCCATGCCGGGAACGACGCAGGGCATCGAGATTATTGCCACCAAGCTGGGCGACTTCGCCGGAATCACCGGCGGTGCCGTCCTCGCGCGGCAGCGGACGAAGTGACCGCTGCGGCCCCCGTCACGGATCGACCGGGTCGCCTTCGGTCCAGACAATGGGGACCCCCTCCTCATTCCAGCGCTCCAGTGCGCGGCGAACAGCCTCGACCGGTAATCCGACGACATTGCTGTGCGAGCCTTCCACGGCGTCGATGATGAGATGTCCCTCCTCCTGCAGCGCATAGGAGCCGGCCTTGTCGAGAACCGGAACCCGACGGAGATACTCTGCAATGTCGGCATCCGTCAGCGCGCGGAACTGCACGCGCGTGGAGTCTGAAAACATCCGGACCCGCCGCGCCCCCCAATGGACGAGGCAGACCCCGGTCACCACCTCGTGCACCCGACCCGAGAGCCGCCGCAACATGGCGTGGGCGGCGTCGAGATCGGGCGGCTTGCCGAGTGGCTCCCCTTCGAGAAAGACCAGCGTATCAGCACCCAGCACCAGATGGTCCGGATGGAGCGGCGCGACCGCGAACGCCTTGCGCTGCGCGTTCACTTCACACAGCCGACGCGGCCCAAGTGTGGCGTCGTGGAGCTCCGTCGCCTCGCTGGCCACGATGTTGAACTGGGGCAGAATTTCCATCAGCAGGCTGCGACGACGCGGCGACTGCGAGGCCAGCACCACCGGCGGATGCGTTGATTTCCCACTCACAGCGTTCCCTCCACAGCCCGGGCGACCGCGATCTTGGCCGAGTCGAACAAGAGATCATTCAGCGCCGGCTGCGCGCCATCGGTGACAATTTCGGTGTCGAGCGCGATCCACGATTTGCACCCGCCATACTCGGGACGCATCGGAAGCTCGATCGCCGCGGGCAGACGCCACACCCGCAATACCAGGGCGTGGATGACTTGCTCACCACCCCAGTCAAACCGGTCGGCGATGACCTCGTCGCGCCAGATATGGAACCCCCGCAGCCGCTGCGCCGCCTCCAAGGAATCGAGCCGCCACCAAGTGGACACGGTGGCGTAGGATTGGATTCGCACCCGATCGGGTCCGGGAAGAGTCGGCTGCAACTCCAGCAAACGGGCCGATGCGGACGGAACCACTTGTTCACCCTGTTGGTGATACAGGGTGGGGAACAACAGGAACTGGGGATGTTCTACCTGGAAGGATCCGGAGCCCTCGGCGATCCCTCCCTTGCGCAGGATGAGCACCTGTTCGCCCTGTTCCAACGCATCCACCACCACCGCCCATTCTTTGAACGCCACGCGCATGCGCCCGACCCTCGCCGAGGCGGAAGGCTGCGGCAAGGTCTCGAAGATTCCGGCGATCCACCCACGCGCGCTCGGACCTTTTCATCTCCGGCTGTCGCATTACCTTTTCCCCATGTTCTCACTCGCGGGAAAGACCGCCCTCGTGACGGGCGCCGGATCCGGAATCGGCGCGGCCATCGCTGAAACCTTTGCCCAAGCGGGCGCTCTGGTGATCGTCGCCGACGTCAATGCCGCGGGCGGAAACGAGACCGTCGAAACCATCCGACGCCTCGGCGGGCAGGCAGTCTTCGCCCCGCTGAATGTCACCGATGAGGCGGGCTGCGTTTCACTCGCCGAGCAGGTCCACGGGCAACACGGACCTCTCGACGTGCTGGTAAACAATGCCGGGGTCGGCCACGTCGGCACGCTGCTAACGACCAGCGGTTCGGACTTCGATCGCCTTTACGCCATCAACGTCCGCGGCACCTTCAACGTCACCAAGGTCTTTCTCCCCTCCATGCTCGCCCGCGGGCGCGGTTCGATCATCAACCTCTCTTCCACCGCCGGACTCGAAGGGCTCAAGGACCGTCTGGCGTACGGCGTCACCAAGCACGCCATCACCGGATTCACCCGCTGCCTGGCCCTCGATCACGCCACCTCCGGCGTTCGCGTGAACTGCCTCTGCCCAGGCCGCGTGGAAACCCCGTTCGTGAAAGCGCGCCTCGCCGAATATCCCGATCCCAAGGCCGCCTATCAGGAGATGTGCGGCACCCAGGCGAACGGTCGCATGGGTCAGCCGAAAGAGATCGCCGCCGCGGCGTTGTACCTCGCGAGCGACGAAAGCTCCTTCGTCACCGGCTCCGCCCTATCCATTGATGGCGGCTGGACCGCGGGCATGTTTTGATTCTTGGCCCCAACAGTTGGAACGGAATTATTCCTGGCAACACAGGGATACAGCACGTGCCGGAGGCCGGTTCGCAGGTTGCCGCACTTCGATGGAAGCGGGGGGGAAATGGGGCTCCTTCATTGCTTTCCTGCAGGGCAATTCTTTGTTCAATTGATTAGTCTTTGAACAAGGCGCTCGAACGATGGGTTTAGGCGCGCCAGGGACATGTCAAACAATCGTGTAAATTCCGCTTGGTGAATAATCGGATCGTACTTTTTCGAACCCTTCATCCCTTGACTCAGCCACTCCTTTGCACCGCGAATAGACTCCGGATTCGGTGGTGGAATTAGCGCATCCGAAAGGCCGGCCAGACCTCTAAGTGAAGCTGCGGCCGTCAAAAACCAAGTTTCATATTCGCGACTAGCAAGTGCAATGGCATACCGAACGTCACTCCGAACCCGTTTGGCATCGGCTAAAAGTTGCGGCCCAACCTCGGCGGGACAAAGGTCCTCAGAGTCCAAAATAACCAGCACCAATCCCTGATACTGCGCCGCCTTGTTTGCAGCCAGAGTGACATATTTTCGGAAATAGCTCGAGTCCTGCAGGAAAGATCCCGCCTTTACACGAACCGCAGGTAAAGTCTGAGGGACAATCGCAGGTCGGAATTCCGTGAAAATGCGGCGAACTAGAATTGGAACTGCTTCCACCTCACCGTGTCCCTCGACGATGGGGACAATTGCTGGGGAACTCATTTCGAGGGGTAGTCAAACAAGTTGAGCTGGTGCTCGCCAAAAAGGTTTTCCCCTACCGCGGGATCGACTGCGATTTGATTCTGCCGAAGCAATTCTCCCGCAGTGAAAAGCTTGTCACGCAGCAGCTGCCGCCCCGCCGGATCAATGGGTCCAATTCGGGTAATGCCATCTATGTTGTCGACGGCCATCAGCGATTCCGCCGGAATATCCTCGTTATCCAGCAATTCAGGACTGTGGCTGGTAACGAGGATTTGAGATTGAGCAGATGCTTCACGCAACGCTCCGAGCAGGACCGCTGATGCCGCCGGATGGAGAGCCATTTCGGGTTCCTCTAAACCAATGAAATTCGGGGAGGCAGAGGTCCGCTGTTGGGTTTGAAAGATTGCCACAAGGACACCCAGAGCGCGGAGAGTTCCATCTGACATTGAAGATGCCAGGAAGGTCCACGGGTGTTTTTGTCCCTTAACCGCCTGCCTAAACTCGATGGTCTCTTGTGAACCAAGAACTTTAGTTTGAGCGCCTGCCAAACCGCGAACAATTCGAGCGAGGTGGTTGTTAACGAGAGCCCTATGCGGTGCATCAAGATTTTGCAGTACGCTGGCGATATTACTGCCATCTCGGCGAAGAAGTTCCCCGGGATCAGGCTTCTGCATGGCCTGAATTTCCTTCGGATTGAGATTGTAAACTTCCATTCGGGAGAGCGCATCAAATACTGGCCGAAACTCGGGTAGGCCCGAAGCAGCAACAAGAAATAAGCGATCCGGTAGTGAGGCGGGCAACACACGCAATGAGCTTCGGATAACCTTGCCCGACTCGACATGGTAAAAATGTTCGTCCGTGACTCCGTAGCTCACTTTGCATTCCTCGGACTGCACCTCGAATCCGCCATCCTTCCGCGCCCCAATCCGAAAACTAAAGTGTCCTCCACTTCCATTCGGCAGTTGGAAATCGAGTCGGAGAGCGAAGTGATTGGGATGCCCACCTGACCGACGGCGAACTTCCTTGATGGTTCCACGATCACGAAGGGCATGATCCAGCGACGTTTTCAGCGAATCAGAAACAAACCGAAAACAATCGAGAAAATTGCTCTTTCCAGAGCCATTTGGCCCGACAAGAAAGGCCAACGCCGGCAACTCAAGGTCGCATGCCGCAATGCTTTTGTAATTCCGAATGACTGCCCTGCGGATGAACGGGTACATAGCGAGAGAGGAAAGACGCAACGATTTACAAGCAGGTCACGGTTGTCGTCAAAAAACCGAGCCTTGCAATCCGCAAAGACGGCTGAGCTCTTTGGATTTCCTAAGACCTATGCTTTCGCCGGCCCCGATTGCAGGGAATCCGGGCCGGTAACCACCTACTACCTCTGACGGTGGGACCAGATGAAATGACACCCCAAACAGTGCGCCTCCACGGTCTGTTCGCTCCCGACGGAAAAAGAAAATGGTCGGGACGACAGGATTTGAACCTGCGACATCTTGGTCCCAAACCAAGCGCTCTACCAGGCTGAGCCACGTCCCGAACCGCGCTGAATGTCCACGGCCTGGGGCATTGTCGCAAGTCTCATTCCCACCACAATCGATTTACCCTGCGCCCGGATTTGTTCTTGCGTTCACCGGGTGTCCGTAGTTTTTGGGGGGCGTTCTTTGAACCCGCCGGCGTTCGTTGCCGGCATTGTTTCAAAACATCCTTGGAAGTGCGGGAACCCCGTGAGAATCGGGGACGGTAGCGCCACTGTATCGGGACACAAACCCCCAGGTCGCAAGACAGCCACTGGACCGAAAGGTCTGGGAAGGCGGGGGAGAGGAATCAGGCCCGGAGTCAGGATATCGCGCCAGGGATGCTCGTCACGGTCAGGGTCCACCCGGATTCTGACCGGCTTCGCCGCCCAGCGAAGGATGAGGCCAGCAGGGCACGCGGTTCGTGCCCTGGTTCGTGAATGTCATGCGCCTTCATTCTCGGTCGGACGGGGAGGGAGGCGCATTGTGTTTTTCGGGGCCGTTCATTCGGCTCCCGACGCTGCGCCCTTCGCCCTGGTCCCGGTCTCTAGACCCACCGCCCTTCCGCCCGAAACATCGGGAGGGCTGCCGTTAGACCGAGATCCGTCATGACAGTCCAGAATGCTGCAGTGTCCCTCATCACCGCGTTGACCGCCCTCCTTTCCGTGGGAGGCGTCGCTCGAGCGCAGGCGCAAACGCCCAATTCCTACGCCGCCTCCGTGACCGCCTACGCCGCGGGCACCGGGGTGGCGGCGAAGTACACCAATCCGAACGCCGCCCTTGGCGAGCCCAGCCGGGTGACGCCCGGGGATTTCGGTGGCCCAGTGGATCCCTTCAGCGCCCCGTATCTCGAGACGCAGCTGGTCGGTCTGGGTACGGGCGGCTCGTTGACGCTCCACTTCGACACTCCGATTCGCAACGATGCCGCCCATCCGTTCGGGATGGACTTTCAGGTGTACGGCAGCTCGTTTTTCGTGGTCACGAACGGCTTCGACGCCAACTTCAACTACATCGGCACTCCGTCGACCGACGGCAGCGTGTTCGGCGACGGCGCGGCCCAGACCCGGGTGTCGGTGAGCGCGGACGGCGTGACCTTTTTCACGCTCAATCCGGCCCTCGCCCCGCAAATTAAGACACTCTTCCCCACCGATGGTTCCGGCGACTTCGGCAAGCCGGTGAACCCGGCGTTGAAGTCGGCTAATTTCGCGGGAATGACTCTCGATGGCATTCGCGCCCTTTACTCCGGCTCGGGAGGAGGCGCCGGCTTCGACCTCGCGTGGGCCCAGGATTCCGGCGGTCACGCGGTGGCGGTGGACCAAGCCTCGTTCCTGCGAATCGACGTGGTGCAGGGCAAGGCGGAGATCGATGGGGTGTCGCTGATTCGACCCTTCTCCGCGGTGCCGGAGCCCGGGGTTTGGGCCCTGGCGGCGCTAGGGCTTCTGCTGCTGGTTCGCGTGCGTCGGAACTGAGATCAGGGGTTCCTCGGCCTTCCCGTGAATTCAACGTCTCCAGAGTCTCTCGCGCCGGGCTGCGGTTCAGCGGCCCGGTGCGGTGGCTGCGGCGCGTCAAATCGCTGCCGGCGCGTCGAGAACGCCACCGAAGCGGGTGCATGTTGGTGCGGGGCTTGGATTCCCGCGGCGTCCCCAAGGTCGGATCGGGCATGCCTGTGTCCAAAGTGTCTTTCGAAGACCCAACCTCTTCTCGAGGAGGATCCCTCCGGCGAGGCGGACGGCTACATCGATCGGGGCACCGGATTCTGGGTCTTCAGTCGTGCCTACCATCTGCGTCGCGGTTCCTGCTGCGGCAATGGATGCCGACACTGCCCCTGGCCGGAATCAAAGGAGGAGAGAAGGCCTACCGTCGTCCTCGCGCCAATGCTGGTGCTGTGGTTGATCGTCCTCCTGGTCGGGACTTGGACCGTGTCAACGCCAGCCTGGTCCACGGAGCGGGTCGAGGAGTTTGACCAGGATCCCAGCCAGCACGGATGGCAGGCGGTCGGTGCTGCGGAGTTGTTCCAGTGGGAAACCGGTGCCGGAACGTTGCGGGTTCACTGGGATTCCTCGCGATCCAACAGCTTCTTCGTGCTGCCGCTGGGGACCACGCTGTCCACGGCGGATCCCTTTGCGTTCGAATTCGAGATCACCCTGGATTCGGTGGGGCCGCGGGTTCCGGAGCGACCGTCGATCCTCCAGGTCGCCGCAGGCCTGGTCCGACGGGATTTGTTGCCCAACGGCATGCCCGCACGGTTGGTAGGCTCGGCGAGGGATCTCGTGGAGTGGGACTGGTTTCCGGCAAGCGACATTCCCGGCTTCGGCGAGAGTCCCGATGCGATCTCCCCGGCGGTGTTCGGCGATGCGGGATCCCGGGCCTTCAGCTTCGACAACTACTTCAATCCGGGAGATGGCGCCACCTGGCGGGTCCGAATGACCAACGACCCAGTGCGACGTGTCGTGGAAACGCAGCTATGGCGAAACGGAGTGGAGCAGAGTCCGGTAAATCCGGTGAGGCTGAGCGGGGCGTTCGGGGACGCGCTCGTGGATTCCTTTGCGGTGATCAACTGGAGCGAGGCCCCAACGCGGTCGGATTCGCTGGAGGCGGTGGGGCACCTCGATCATATCCGTCTGCAATTCCCGGATCCGCCGCTGGGTCCCGTGACAATGCAATCGCCAGGTGTGGTGGCCTTCAAGGGTGCCGCCGGATGGACCTTCACGCTGCTGGCCAGCGGAGACCTGAGTCACTGGTCGGAAGTCGCCTCCACCCCGGGAACCGGCGGCGTCCTGATGCTGGGGGATCCACGGGATGGCGTGTACGCCGCCCAGTTTTACCGCGTCCGCGCGGATCGCTGAGCCTGGAACCGGCCTCTTTAACCGCAATGCAAACCAATCCCCGTAGCCGCCGACGTGAAGAGGCGGATCCCGCGATGGTGGGATGGTGCCCGCTTTGGAATTGGGGTTGCGAGCCGCGTGGGGAGAGTCCGCCTCGTTCCCTCGGCGGCTACGTCCGTTCGTCCGCTTCCGGGTGGCGGCGGGCGTTCACGCTGGTGGAGCTGTTGGTGGTGATCGCGGTGATCGGCATTCTTGCGGGACTGCTGCTGCCGGGCCTCGCCCGAGCGCGGGCTGCGGCGGACGGCGCGCGGTGCGTGTCGAACCTGCACCAGACTGCCCTCGCCGTGCAGTTGTACTGGGATGAGCATGCGGGCGTGGCGTTCAGTGAGCGGACCATTCGGACCAACGGTGGATGGCGATACTGGTTCGGATGGCTGCAAGATGGCGCGGAAGGGCAGCGGGAGTTTGACGCCACCCAGGGTGCGCTGTGGCCGTACTTTCAGGGGCGCGGGGTCGAGGTGTGTCCGTCGTTGAATCGGGCCTCGCCGTTGTTCAAGGCCAAGGCACGGGGTGCGGCCTATGGCTATGCCTACAATCTGCTGCTCGGTCCTCGGGGACTTCCCGGCCGCGCATTGTCGTCGGTGGCACGCCCGGCGGGGCTGGCGGTTTTCGCGGATGGGGGACAGGTGAACGATTTCCAGGAGCCCGCGTCGGCCGAGCATCCGATGCTGGAGGAATTCTACTACTTCGACACCAACACGGTTTCAGCCACCGTCCACTTTCGTCACCGCGGGCGCGCGCAGGTGGCATTCGCTGAGGGTCATGTCGGCACCGAGCGCGCGGATCAAGGGTCCGAAGATTCGCGCGTTGTCGGGCAGCTCTGCGGTCGGCTTCGTGCGGAGTTGGTGCTGCCGTAGCGCGTCGGGTCAGAGCAGTCGGGCGATGTACACCGAGAGCCACGACAACAGCAACGCCACACCCGCGGCGGCAGCGAGCAGCAGGGCGAGGCCGCCCCACCAGCTCCAGGGCATGTGCAGAGGCGAACCGGCCGGGCCAGCCTCCTTCCGGGAGTAGAGGCGCACGGCGACGGTCAGACACGCAAAGCCGACGAGCAACAGCGCGGGCACCGTGATTCTTCCGGTGAGCCGGTCGGACAGGGACTCCTCCAGCATCGCCGCACCGCGCAGGGTTGCGAGGGCGCCAAGGGCACCCCAGACCCAAGCGCTGAAGGCGACGGTGCGGCTCGTCGCCAGTGCCGCGACCGCGAAGCCGCAGGCGTAGATGGCGAACGGAAACGCGAAGACCAGGCCGAGCAACATCTCGGGTTGACGCACCTCCACGCCGCCGAGACCGGAATCCAGAAACAGCCGGACCAGCAGGTCGGAAAGACTCGCGTCGAGCGCCATGACGTTCATCAGCGTCAGGGCCATGAGTCCGATCCCGGAGACGACGATCCGCGCCGCAAGACGCTGGGATCGCGTCGTGGGAAGCGAGAAGGTGAATTCCTCCGAGCCGTCAATGACGTCAGCGCCACCGAACGCGGGTCCAGCCACCAGGGCGTACAGGACGCCGACCACCAGGATCCACAACGGATGCAACACCAGCGGCAGCAGCCACACCGCGCCAAGCCAGACAAAGAGGAACACCACGATCAGCCGCGAGTGCGCAAACCATTCATTCCACAGCAGTCCCCGCCACAATCGCGCACGGGAGCGCGGCATCGGCATCGGCTCGGGATCTTCCTCGACGAGTCTGAGCTCGGGCTGCGGCTGGGGCTCGGGATTCATCCGGAAGGGCGGCAATCCGCTCAGCGAGTCACCGGGGGAGAATCGGTGTAGAACTCCCAGGGATAGTCGAGGGCGCGGGGCGGTGCCGTCGTGGTGGGCAGGGTTCCGGCAGTGGGAGGATTCCGAAAGATTTTGCGGCGAACGACCGACCCGTCCCGCTGCGCGCGGAAGGTGCGTCCTTCAAACGTCATGTAGGGCCGCTGATCGGTCGTGGTGTTGCCCGTAGGCATGCGCACGCCGTGGAGTTGACAGATTGCGGTGCCCACCTGGTTCCCCTGGCCAGCCAGTTTCTGCCATGCGGCTTTCGGCCAGCCCAGTGGATGGAGATACGAAAAGGCCACGCGTTCTTCCTTTTCCTGAATCTCGGCCTGCCAGGAGCCGGATTCCGGATCCCGCAGTTCGCTGGTGGGCCAGGGTTCCTGCGAGGCATTCGCCAGATTTCCCCAGGCCGGGTTGGTGCCACTGGATGAGGACTGGCTGCGGACCAACGCCGGATCGGCGGGACACAGCAGCGATTTTGCGGTCGCCAGCCAGGAAGGGCGCAGGGTGAGTCGCGACACCGACCGCGGGCGTTTCCCGGTGTCGTCGGTGTAGGCCTCCACCGCGACCGCCACCTGATGCAGGTTCCCCAGACACACGACCTGCTGGGAACGCACCTTGGCGTTGGCCATGGCGGACGCCGTCAGCGTCGCGAGGACACCGAGGATGCCGATGACGGTGAGAAGTTCGATCAGCGTGAAGGCGCGACTCCGGATTCCCGAGTGTGGCGGATGAGCCAAATGGCGGGATTCCGGGGTGAGCGTCACGGCGAGGGGGCAATATGCCAGAGCCCGGAACTACCGCGAGGCAGCCAGATCCCGTCGGTCCGGCTGACTGCGGCATCGGTGGCGTTGTACCAAAGC
>JANXMD010000360.1 GCA_025354845.1 Verrucomicrobiota bacterium
TTTTTGTCGCCGGTAAGATGCCGGATCCGCGCGATCCCGGTTACGAGACGGCGTTGATTGAGCAGATCGAACGTTTCGTGAAATCCACGCACGGAAAAGCCTTCGTGCTTTTCACCAATACGCGCCTGATGCAATCGGTCGCTGCGCGCATGGAGTCGTTCTTCATCCGGCTGGAAATTGAATGCTTTGTTCAAGGCACCGGCACGCCGCGGTCCACGCTGCTGGAGAAGTTTAAGGACGATGTCGATTCGGTCCTCTTTGGCACCGACTCCTTCTGGCAGGGCGTTGATGTGCCGGGCGACGCGCTGAGCAATGTCATCATCACGCGCCTGCCGTTCGCCGTGCCCGATCACCCGTTGATTCAGGCGCGCCTGGAACGCATTGAGGCCCGTGGCGGGAACTCCTTCTTCGAATTTTCACTGCCCGAGGCCGTGCTGAAGTTCCGCCAGGGCGTCGGCCGTCTCATCCGGACCGCGACCGATCGCGGCATCGTGGTCGTCCTCGACAACCGAGTGCTCACCAAGCGCTATGGGCAGTCTTTCCTCGATGCAATTCCGAAGTGCCCGATTGAAATCGTTTGAATCGGAGATCGAAGTTCGCAGCGCGTCTCGATATCACTCTTAATCCCCTCTCAAACCTTGGAACAGGGTGATACCGAGTTAGAGAAAGATTAAGAGTAAGAGTAGGAGTAAGAAGGGATGGTCGACGGTTTCATGGGTGTTTGAGCACCGCCTTTTTCTTTGTCGGCACTTTGGACGGTTTTGGCGCGGGTTTTTGCACCGTCGGATGCGGGAGATCGAAGTGGAGCGCCAATTCGGTGGACCATTGGCTGTGGCCACGGGAGATGGTTTCCACGCGAACGGTGTGAGTTCCGGCCGGGAATTGGGCGAGTTGGAATCGATAGGCACCATCAACGCCCGCAGTGGTCTGCGCCAGAATCTGCACCCCGAAATACAAACGCACCGTTCCACCGGGCTGCGCGCTGCCCACCAATTCAAAAGGCTTCAGGGGGGGTAGTGTCGCGCCGGCCTGGGGTTGCAAAATGAGCGTAGGCGCCAGCGGCGGAGGCGGGACGGTGGGGCGCACATATGGAACCTTTGGCGCCGGCAGGATCGCCAGCAAGATGCCGACGATCACCAGCAATACCGGCGCGGCCAGGGAATAGTTGTCGTAACCCGGGATCCAATAGCGCGGAACCCAAGGGGCGGAGGCTGGTGCCGGAGAGGCCATCGGGAGGATTGATTCGCAATCGGGTGCGTTGACTACGACTCGCGGGTCGCCAGCAGCGCGCGGGCCTGGGCAATCCAGTGCGCGTAGTCGGGCGGGTGACCTGCGTGGCCCGGACAAACCGTGGCCAGCGTCTCCGCAGAGGTCGAGCCGAGGGCTTCGTAGGTGCAGATGCCGGCTTCGTAAAGCCGTTGCTCATGGGCTGGCCCGAGACCAACCAGCCGTTCGAGATCGTCGGGCTGCGACCCGTTCCAACGGCGTCCTACCGAATGGGTGTCGCGCGCCAAACGGGCTGCGTCGTGACGAAGATCCTCCAGGTCCACGGCTGCCCGTTCGGCTTCACCGAGCTCCAGAATGCGAGCGAGTTCGTCGTCGGACAACTGAGCGAGGCTCCAGTAGCTGCCAATTCCGCCAGCGTACAAGCGCTGCTCGAGGACGGAGTCGATGCCCTTCACCTCGGAAAGCGGCTGCGGGCAGGCAAAAATCGCAGGGGAGGGTGCCGATTCGGCTTCCAGGATCGGAACCGTACCTGGCATGGGGTCTGGCTCCGTCAGTGTCGGGAAGGTGGGGACCGGGGCTTCCACCGGGAGCAGGCCCAAACTGATTTCTGAAGGCTTCTCAGCCTTCTTCTTTCGTTCGCGACGCGGTTTGGCAGTGGCGGTTTCGGCCGGGCTGGGTGCGGACGCCGTGCCGGCGCGGAGGATGGCCAGTTCAGCCGCCAGTTCATTGCGCTCGCGGGACATCTGATCGAGCTCTGCCAGCAGGGCCTCGCTGGAGGCGCTCGCAGCAACCGGAGGGATTGGTGCCGCGACGGCCACCGGCACGGACGGCGATGGCAACTCGGCGAGAGCCTTCGCCACGGCGGCTTCCGAGGCGGCGTGGATCCGGGAATCCAATTCGGACTGCAGTTCCGCGTGAGCTCGGGAAATCGCCTTCAGTTCCGCTTCCAGTTCCCCCGTCTTCTCCCCGTGGAAGGCCAGCTCCCGTTCGCGCTGAGCCGCCTCGCGTTCGAGGGTGCCGCGGGTTTCGGTAGCGGCGGCCAGATTCGCCTCGGCCTGCGCGGCACGGACTTTTAGCGCCGCAAGTTCCTCCGTGGCCTCGCCGAGCTGGACGGTCAACTGCTTCACGTCGTCCTGACGCGATCGCAGCCGCTGCTCGAGCGGACCGGAATCGGACTTCACGTCCTGCAGTTGGGTTTGCAGCTTGGTGAGCTGCTGTCGGAGCGAGGCGACTTCGGCCGTCGCGGCCTGGGTGGCGGCAGCCTGGGCCTGGAGGGATTCCTCCAATTCCATTCGCGCCTTGCGGGCCAACTCAAGTCCCTGATGGGCCGAAGTCAGGGCGGTTCGGGCGTCGCCGGCTGCCGATTGCGCGTCCGCCTGACCGCGCAATGCGGCTTCCAAATCTGCCTTCAGCGCCGCGGTGGTGGTGTTGTGATGGTGAAGATCCGATTCCAGTTGTGGGACGCGCTTGGCGGCAAAGTCATTTTCCTCGGCCAGCCGGTGACCCTGCGAACGTAGCGAGTCAATGGTGGCTTGGGCGGTCGCCAGCTCCGCGTCCTGCGCGTTGAGTTTCAGGGCGAGATCGAGGGCGCGGGCGGCGTGTTCGCGCGATTCGTTCTCGGCGCCGCTGCGGGCAATCCAACCGACGGTCACTTCCTGCTCCAGCTGGGACACGCGAGCCGCGTCGGTCGCGGCGTCGACCTGCAAGCGGGTAATCTGGGACTGCAACGTCGCCACCATGGCGTCGGCGGTCTCACGCAGTTTGCGTTGCGCCTCCATTTCGGAGGTTTTGGTACGCAGGTCGGTCTGGACGCGGCCGTGGGCGAAGCGCTCGGAATCCAGCTCCTCGCCGCGCCGCTTGGCGCGCGCTTCGGCGGTGAACAGGCGCTCGCGGAGAACGAAGAGATCGAGCAGCCACTTGATCGTGTATCCCAGAAGAAACGCGGCCAACACGCTCAGCACGGGGTGCTCGGCGATGAGGGAAATCATGGAAGGTCACCGGGAACCGCCCGGTGATTGAAGGCTACACGGCCCGACGCCGGGCGCAATGCCCGGTGCGGTCCAATTGCCGGCCCGGCGATCCCTTCCCGCCGAGGGTCAAGAAGAGGGCCGGTCAGGGCGTCGTGTTCAGGCGCAGCCGGTAGAC
>JANXMD010000370.1 GCA_025354845.1 Verrucomicrobiota bacterium
GTCCAAAGTCCAAAGTCCAAAGTCCAAAGTCCAAGGATCGAGATCTTAATCGTACTCTTACTCGTCATCTGAATCTTAATCTCCCCTCCGATTTCCTCACCTCGTCCCTCCCTATCCCATGAAACGCATGCTATTCCTTTCTCTTGGCGCCATCGGAGTCCTAATCGGTTTGGGCTTCATCCTCCCGGCGGTGGCTCTTTGGCGCCATGAAGGCTCCCTGGCCTCGTCGAATGTGGCGCTGCTGGCTCTGGGCATCGGCCTCTCCCTCACCGGCATCGGCGCCGCCTGGCGCGGACTCCACGCCTCCCGATCCTGATTCCCGATCTCCCATCGCCGAACTTCGATCTCCGATCTCCGATTTCCGATCTCCCATCGCCGAACTTCGATCTTCGATCTCCGAACTCCGAACTCCGAATATGAACGCCGACACTCCAGTTATCGAAATCCGCGATCTCGTCCATCGCTACGGAAAGATGGACGCCGTGAACGGTCTCTCCCTCACCGTGGAACCCGGTCGCTGCTACGGCTTCTTTGGGCGCAACGGTGCCGGCAAGACTACCACCATCAAGTGCCTCCTCAATCTGCTGCGCCCCGCGTCCGGATCGGTGCGCGTCTTCGGCCTTGATCCGTCCCGTTCCGAGGCGGCGGTGAAAGACCGCTTGGCCTACGTGCCGGACTTTGTCGCCTTCTATCCTTGGATGACCGTCCGCGATGCCCTCGACTATCAGGCCAGCTTCCGCTCTCGCTGGAATCGCGACGAGGAAGCCTCGCTGTTGGGCCGCTTCCAACTCGATCCAAAGCAGCCCACTCAGGGCCTGAGCAAGGGCCAACGCACGCAACTCGCCCTCATCGGTGCGATCTGCGCGGAACCCGAATTGCTGGTACTCGACGAACCCACCTCGGGACTCGACCCGCTGGTCCGTCGCGACTTCATCCAGACCATCATCGGCGCCTTCCAGGAGGCCGTTCCGGGCAAACGAACGGTGTTCGTGTCCACCCACCTCATCACTGAATTCGAGGGACTGATCGACCGCTTCACGATTTTGGAGAAGGGGCGCGCCGTGGTCAGTCTGGATGCCGATGACGCCCGCTCACGCTACCGCCGCTTACGTGCGCGCTTTGAGAACGACGCCCCAGCCGAGTCGGAATTCAGCGCGGCCAAATCGGTAAAACGCGAGGGCCGCTCGTTGGAACTCATCGTCAATGGCAACGGCGACACCATGCTGGCAAAGCTCAAGTCGATGAACCCGGCCGAAGTCAGCACTGAGGCGCTGACCCTCGAGGAAATCTTCCTGGTGTCGGTACGGTAAAAAGCGCGCAGACCGTTTTGCCCCCGTCGCTTCAATTCAACCATGAAACCTTCCGCTCAACGAGTCACACCGTCGGGGCTTCGGCCTATGGTCTGGATTCTAGCGATGGTGTTGGGCGTATCGCTCGCCGGCTGCCGGCCGGCCGGTTCCGGGGGTGTTGAACTCGGCGCCGATGTCCTCGATCGCTGCACGGGGGAATTTCAACCGGATCCCAAAACCCAGGTCCGAATCTCCCGGGAAGGAAATCAGCTGGCGCTGACCGTAAATGGCCGAGACTCGCTGCTGTTCGTGCCGGAATCGTCGACAAGCTTCCGCCACCCTGCTTCCGGAACCCGGATCCAGTTTCCCACCAATGCGGCAGGCCTCGTGACGCATCTGGTATTGATTCGCGGCGGCCAAACCAACGAGGCGCCCCGAATCGCCCACGCCTCAGTGGCATCCACGGCGATTGCGGAACCGGAGCCTCCCGCCGGCCCCGAAGGGTTTCGTTTTCAAAGGACCGGAAGCGGAGACACGACGGTGGTGCTTTGGGGAAGTGCGGAAGAGTGGCGCCCGGTCCGAGACGAAGTGGCCCGCGTGGCCCGCGTCGTCACGTGGACGCGTGTCCCACCCACAGGTAGCTCGTCATGGCCCATCCCCCGGACACCCGCTGAAACGGTGCGCGCGCTGCACGCCGCAATGACTCATGACGTGCCGTCGCGATCCCTTGTTCTCGTGGGCCATTCCTTCGCCGGCGCGCTCGCGCGAGTTTATGCCGCATCCTACACCAACAACATCGTCGGCCTGGTATTGGTCGATCCCTTTCAGGAGGAGTTTGTGGACTGGCTCCAGAGCCACCAACCCGAGAACCACAAGGCGTTCCTCGACCAGATGCACCGTGGATACACGTCCGACTGGGAATCGACCCGTGCCGAGCTCCGGGCGGCCAGCTCCTTTCCATCGATTCCTGTGATTGTCCTTTCCGCAGCTCATAGAACCATACAGACCGGCAACGCGCTGGAAGCCGGCCTGGAAAAGTCCGCCATGGCCGCTGGCTCGGAAGCAGTCGTTGCCGCACATCGCGAGTGGGTCTCACAAATCCCGGGCGGCAGACAAATCCTGGTCGAGGGCGCCAGCCACGACATCCCGCACGAACAGCCCCAGTTGGTGGCGAATGCCATTCGAACGCTCGTCGATCGACTTCAGTCATCCCGCCCCTGAGTTCCAATCCGATATTGCCATGAACCTCAACCTTCGCCTTGGACGCGGCAGTTTTCATCCCGCGTGGTTGCTGCTGCTGCTCCCGCCGCTGATCGGGCCGCACACCATGGAACTGCTCGATGCTCCATGGTTCTTTCCTCTTCTGAGCGCGATACCGGTTCTTTTGATTCTCGTGCCAATCACCGGGTTAGCCCGTCGGCGTCCAACCCCGCTCTCGCTGCGGTTAGGGAAGGAATTCCGGGCCCAGCTCCCCGGTGCCCTGATCGCCATTGTCGTGCCTTCCATGTTACTTCTATCCGGGGATCGAGTCGGCGGTCCGGAACTGGCAAACATCGCGTTCATCCTCGGGTGCACGCTCCTCGGGGCCACCGCCTTCGGTGCCGAGTTTGAACAGCGGACCATTGGATCCCTGCTGACCCAGCCCTTCCGTCGGCAGACGCTCTACTCGGATAAGCTCCTGGTCTTGGGGGTGCTCCTCCTCGTTGCAGCGAGTCAGTTCTACCTTGGTTCCCTGGGCACAGTGGGTTCCCGTTCAAATTTTGCGCCAGACGGAATCTCGACAGCGGTGTACACATTCCTCATTTTCCTCGCGCCACCGCTGCTCGCCTTTTGCACGGGTCCGCTCCTCAGCCTTCGGACACGCAGCACGGTCGCCGGGGCCGTCTTTACGGTCGCCTTTCCTCTGGTCTTGGTTCTCGCGGGGCAACTGCTCCTGGGACAGATCTGGAAGTGGCGCCACCCCGGACA
>JANXMD010000412.1 GCA_025354845.1 Verrucomicrobiota bacterium
TGAGGTCGGTGAGCAAGGCCCCGATCGGACGATCACACTCCGCGGCGAGCGTTCGGTGGTTGGCTTCCAGGTGGTCGTGCGCGTCCCAGGGCTGTCCCGCGCCCTGCCAGACCTGCACCACGCGGACGCCACGCTCAATCAACCGCCGCGCCATGAGCAACTGACGGCCGTAGGTGGTGTTGCCGTAGGCCTCCCGCACCGCGGTCGGTTCGCGGTCGACGTCAAAGGCTTCCGTGGCCTCACTCTGCATGCGATAGGCGAGCTCGAACGATTGAATCCGCGCTTCCAGTTGCGGATCGCCATCCCGCTCGCGGAGGTGTTGTTGATTGAGTTCCCGAAGCAGGGCGAGTTGTTCGGCCTGATGACCGGGCTGGAGGAATTCGTTTCGGATGTTCTCGATGAGCCGTCGGACGTCGCGGTGCTGGGTATCAATGTAGGTTCCCTGAAATGCCCCAGGGAGAAATGCCGATCGCCAATTCTGCGTGGCGACTGTTGGGTAGCCCCCCGGACACATGACGACAAACCCGGGGAGATTCTGGTTTTCAGTTCCGAGTCCGTACGTCACCCACGAGCCCAGACTCGGACGTGCCTGGCGACCGTCACCACAGTTCATCAGCAGAAAGGACGGCTCATGATTGGGCACGTCGGCATGCATCGATCGAATAATCGCGAGGTCATCGACGTGCTGCGCCACGTGCGGAAACAAGGAACTAACCGGAATGCCGCTCTTCCCGTGTCGATTGAAGGAAAACGGCGACGCGAATCCCGCGCCGGTCTTCCGCTCGGTGCGTTGCATGACGGGGACTGAGCGGCCGTGATAGCGCGTCAATGCCGGCTTGGGATCGAACGTGTCCACGTGGGACGGACCACCATTCATGAACAGATGAATCACCCGGCGGGCTCGCGGTCGGAACCCCGCGGCGCGTGGAACCAGCGGCGTTACGGAGGTGGCCCCTTCGGCGAGGGCCGGTCCGAGCATCGAGGTGAGTCCGAGCATGCCGAATCCCATGCCGGCGGTGCGCAGCAGATCACGTCGGGAAATCAGGGGCATGGCGGGGTAGGATCAATCCACGAATGCGAATTCGTTGGTGAGTAGCAAGGCCTGGATGAATTCCTCCAGCCTAGTGAAGTGGTCGAGCGGGCCCGAGAGGGGATTGTCTCCGGCGAGGAATCGAAGTCCCAGATCTCGTTCTTTTGGCGACGGAGGGCGTCCTAGAATTCGGCGATACAGTCTGGTGATGGACTCCGCCTCCGTTGCGATGGACTGCGTCGAGGCGAGGTGACGAGCCTCCGAGCGCAGCAACGGGCCGTTCAAAAGGTAGAGGGCCTGCTGGGGGACGGAGGTCTCGAACCGCTGCACCGTGCAAGAATCCGGCGCGGCGAAATCAAAGGAGCGAAACAGCACCGGCAGGTCCTGGCGATCGATGAATCCATAGAGCGTTCGGCGGTCCGGCGTCGGCGTCTTCAGCAAATCCACGGATGGGCCACCGAGCGTGGTTGAGAGGTTGTCGCTTGCCAGCAGGATCGAATCTCGGAGCGATTCCCAATCGAGGCGGCGCCGGTTCATCCGCCAGAGCAGGCGGTTCTCCGGATCCTGGCGAAGGGCTTCCGAAACGTCGTGGCTGCCCTGTCGAAACGCCGCTGAAAGCAGGATCTGACGATGCAACGCCTTCAGGGACCATCCATCGTGCATGAACTGAAACGCCAACTCGTCGAGCAACTCCGGGTGCGTCGGAGACTCCCCGCGGGTACCGAAATCGCCGGGCGTCCGAACCAGCCCGGTGCCGAAGTGATGCATCCAGACCCGGTTGACCAGCACGCGGGCGGTGAGCGGATTGTCGGGTGACGCGATGGCCCGCGCGAGTTCCAGACGGCCGCTGCCATGGTGGAATGCGGCTGTGTTCGAGTGGCTCAGGATTTGGAGGAAGCGGCGTTCCACGAATTCCCCAGGATTGGCGGCGTTTCCACGGAGGAACACGCGCGGCTGAACCGGTACCGGGGTATCGGTGAGGATTTGCGCATGCGCCGCCCCTGCCGACCCGGAAATCCAGTCTTCTACCTTGCGCTGTTGCGCGTGGAAGGCGCTCTGGGTGGTGGTGTCCACGTAGAAAAGATCCTCCACCTCTGCGAGCGGGACGTCGGGTGGTGCGTCCTCGCCGTACAGCATCCGACGCACTTCCTCCTGGGCGGGTGTGTTGAGTTGACTCGCGGCGGGAGAGGCCTTCAGCGCTGCCTGCCAGGCTGATTCGGTTTTTGCAAAGACGTCGCCGTAGCATGCTGCGAGGGCAGGCAGTGACTTGGGATGGGTCGATCGGACCGCTGCGAACACCAAGGGATTGAAGGAGGTTGGAGAGGCCAGCGCCGCCCCCATCGCCGCCGGGAAGTTTTTCTCCCCTGCGGAAGCGACGGCGTTCCAGAGTCCCAGGACCGGGTGGCCGGACTTGCGCGTGCGATCCAGCAGCCGGCACCAGCGTTGGGTGATCACCGGGTTCAGATCCTTGGACGCGTCGACGAGGAACATCACCGGAAGAAAGTTGGCCTGCAGGGACTCCTTCTGGGCGGCGAGGAGGTATTCGCCCATACGGCTACGAAAGAGGGCGGTGAGACGCTGACGCTGGGCTTCCAGATAAGTGTCAAAAACGCGCGATCGCTCGCTGAGCCCGGCCAGGTAGTCGGCACGTTCGCGCGGATCCTCCGGGGCGGCGACCAGCGGCGGGATCCGTGGCTCCACCGAGCTGTCGAAGATTCCATGCAGCGCGTAATAATCGCGCATGGAGACCGGGTCGAACTTGTGGTCGTGGCATCGGGCGCACGCGACAGTCAGGCCAAGCAAGCCCCGTGTGACGACATCAATGCGGTCGTCGAGGATATCGTGTCGGCTGTTGAGAAAGCGTTGCCCGAGCGTGAGAAAACCCATCGCAGCCAAGGGTCGCGGGTCGCTGCCGAGGTCCAGTTGATCGGCCGCCAACTGCTCCACGACGAAACGGTCGTAAGGGAGGTCCGCGTTGAACGCACGGATGAGATAATCGCGATACGGCCACGAGCCGAGATACTTCGGATTCTCGTTCAGGCGGACGTACCCCTTGGTGTCGGCATAGCGCGCGACGTCCATCCAGTTTCGTGCCCAGCGTTCGCCGTAGCGCGGAGAGGCAAGAAGGCGGTCAACCACCCGTTCGTAGGCGTCGGGCTGACGGTTGGCTTCGAAGTCGGCGATTTCGGAGGCGGTGGGAGGAAGTCCGTGCAGCGAATAGGTGGCTCGCCGGATCCAAGTGCGCCGATCGGCGGGCGGCGAGAAGTGGAGTCCAGCGGCCTCCAAACGGCTCAGAAGGAAGCGGTCGAGACGCGTGATGCCGGGAGAGGTGTCGAGAACGGTGGGTGGTGCCGAATGGACGATCGGACGGAAGGACCAGTGGTTGGTGGGATTGGGCCGCGAGGAGGCGGCCGGTGCGGCAAGAACCAGCGACGAGGCTGCCGTCAGCGTCGAAAAAGCTGCCGCCACCAACCGCAAGACGGCGAGGCGCAAGCGTGGCAGGCGTTCATCCTGGGCGGTCCGTGTGGAAGGTGCCGGCATGAGTTGGCTTTGGGAGGAGGCGATGGAAACCCTGCCGTGATCTGTTCGTCCGGACAAGCCAGTCCAGCGCCCATCTTCTTTGGAAATGAAGCGAGATGCCGGTAACAGGCCTGTTACGGAATACAGGTTTGATCCCGGAGTGGTTCAAGGGAACGTGAGTCGGCGGTCGGGGGATTCGCCGCGAAACTACCAACCGAAAATTGCCATGAAGAACGAAATCAATCTGGGTGCTGCTGCCATTCTGATGACCCAACTGCTGGTCGCGGGACTCGGAATCAGTGCCAGCCGTACCACCGCGATGGCTTCCGGCGGAGGCGGTGCCAACGGCGGCGTCACCGCCAAAGTGGACTCCATCAAGGTGAGCAAGTGCTACTACAGCGGGAATCTGCTGATCAAGGCGAGCAGCTCCGATCCGGCCGCCCGGCTGTTTGTCTATCTGCCCTCAGGTGAGTACGTCGGCGAGGTCCAAAATGGAGGGGGCAGCCGGTACGGCGGCACCGTCACCCGGTACATTGGAGCCGATCCCGGTTCGGTGATCGTGACGAGCAGTTCCCTCGGAACGATCACGGTACCGACCACTCCCCCTCAGATTTAGTGCCGGAGAACGGGTTCACGTCGATTCCCTCAGTACCCGCTCCAAGGCGCGAAATTCCTCGGTGCATTCGGGACAAAGCTGAAGATGGTGTTCGACCCGTTCCAGGGTCGTGTCCAGCGGGAGACCTGCCAGCCGGCGTTCGGCGAGTTCTCCCGCGGCGTCGCGGCACTCGCTGCAGTTCAGTTCCCGGTCGCGGGTCAATGCCACGAAACGGGCGAGGTCACGCACCTGCTGGGGGCTGAGTGGATTCATGGGGCAAAAACGGTGCGGATGGTTTCGGCGGAGGTGCCTCCGGCGATGAGATGTCGGCGAAGGGCCAGGCGCGCGTCGTGAAGCAGTTTATAGGCGGCGTTCCGATTGGTGCCGAGCAGCGAGACAACCTGATCAAACGGCAGCCCCTGCAATTCGCCCGCGATGGCCGCCCGCTGGCGCTCGGTTAGGTGAAGCGCTATGGCCTCCCTCAAGGATTCGAGAAGACGCGTCCTTTCTTCGTCCCCACCGGAAGGAGCCTCCTCGGCGAGCGGTTCCTCCGTGAGGTGACGGCCGGCTTCAACGAGGGCGTCGAGCGACACGTCCTGCCAGCGCTTTTTGCGGAGTTCAGTGAACGCAACGTTGATCGCGACTGAGGTGGCCCACGTGAGAAAGCGACTGCGCCCGGCATAGCGGTCGAGCTGGGAAAGCACACGCAGGATGGACTCCTGGACGAAATCCTCAATTTGGGCCTCCGAGACATCGGTCCGATCGCTCAGCGCGACCCGAAGTCTGACGGCTAGGTGCGTGCGCAACACGACAATCGCGGCTCCGTTGTCAGCGGCACGCAGCGATTCCGGCCAGTCCAGCGGCAAACCGGGTTCGGGTGGGGGCACCGCACTGATTGTAGGGTGAGGCAAGGGGATTGCCAGACGGATGATCCCGCCAGGGACTTTGGGTCAGAGGGCGGGCGGGGTTCGCTCCCAGCGGAACTTGCGCTGCGCCTCGTCGATGGGCTGGTCATTGATACTCGCGAAGCGGCGGCACATATACCCGAGGTCATCGAACTCCCAATTTTCGTTGCCGTAGGCCCGGTACCACTGGCCGGACGCGTCGTGGTATTCGTATTCGAACCGCACCGCAATGCGATTGCCTAGGAAAGCCCAAAGTGTTTTTTCCAGCCGGTAATCGAGCTCGCGACTCCATTTACGACGAAGGAATTCTGCCACTTCCTCCCGGCCGTGGAGGAACTCGGTACGATTGCGCCACTCGGTGTCCTC
>JANXMD010000416.1 GCA_025354845.1 Verrucomicrobiota bacterium
TCCACGCACTAGCCAGCACCGATCCACAGCCGGAATCGATGCCGCAGCCCGCCGCGTTTCCGCCCGTGAGCGACAGCATCAGGAGATAGCCACCCAATGCCAGCGGCACCAAGGCGGCACCCGCAAGCCATCCCGGAACGGGTGTTGGATTGATTTCGGGCGAACGAGGACTTGGAGAACGCTTCATCGGGAAATTAGGGATTCGGGGCCAAGGAACCGTCCACACGGATCTGCACCAAACCGGCGGTCCCGGAGATCGGGGTACGCGTGAGCGCCCCGCCCGGCCAGCGAACCTCCAGCACGGGTGAGGCTCCAGTTGGCGGCACGAAAAGCATCACGAAACTATCCTGCGATCCCCGACCACTTCCGGCGTGCAGTTCCTGGCGCGGGCCCTGAGGCATTCCGTTGACACTCCAGCGCGCCGAGGCGCCGATGGCATCCGGATTCGATGCCGGTCCGAGCAGGCGCACTCGCAGGCCGGGCCGGGCCGTTTGATTCCGCAATAGCAGGGTCGCGGCGCCATTTTGTCCGACCGCCAGATCCAAACGCCCGTCGCCATCGAAGTCCGCTGCTGCCGCACCTCGCTGTTGGCCCCAGGCGTGGATGCCGCTCTCGATCGGGCGCATCCCACGAAATCCACCCGTCCCGTCGCCGAGGCAAAGGAGGCCCAGGCCCGCATCGGAACGCGGCGATTCCGGAATCACGTCGAATTGATTCTGCGACAGAAAAACATCCACGCGCCCGTCGCCGTCAAAATCCCCCGCCACCACTCCCGAGGCCGGCGCCATCTGGGCCAACGCGGGAAGCGCTCGACGTTCAAAATGATCCCCCCGGTTCAGAAACACCGAGGTATCGAGAATCGACGCCTCCACAAACTGCATTCCAGGGTTTCGTCCAACGAGCATCTCGTCCACCGACGCGCGGCTGAACGCCCGGTTGGACGGATAGCGCTCAGCGAGGAACGGCATCGTTTTCACCAAGTTTGAGAGCAGCCGCACCGGAAGGTACTTGCCAACCTCGCCGTCGAATTCCGATTCGATCAGTTCCACCGTGCCATCGCCATCCAGGTCTCCGAAATAAAGTCGCAGCGGGTGACCCGAACGCAGGCTCGATTCCGCCGGTGTGTTGCGGCCCGAATTGGAAACGATCAAATCCATCCGCCCATCCCCATCGACGTCCGCGGCAGCAATTCCGTTCCACCGTCCTGTTGACGACGTCAGGCCGAGGGACTGCGTGGCATCCACCAGATGCCCGTCGCGATTCATAAACACACGAACCGCACCCCAGTCGCAGGCCAGCGCCAGATCGGGCCGGCCGTCACCGTCGAGATCGGTGAAGACCGCCCCCTGAACCATCCCCACATCGCGGAAGGTTTTCAGCGACTCCGCATCGGGAATCCATTTTCCCCCGAGCCGATGGAATAGCCGCGACGAGGCCGCCAGGGGATACTTTCCGGGAATCACTCGTCCACCCACGAACAGATCTGGAAACCCGTCGCCATTCACGTCGGCAAGCGCGATCGGACCTGCTGCCGACTCCGTCGCTGGAATCGGGTCGGTGGCAACCCCGTCGGGAAAGTTGTATTGACGCACCGCGGCGCCGTCACGACCCCCGTCCTCGTAGTTGGAAAGTGCCGAGAGCAGAACCGGCTGCGGCTTGGGCCCACCCTCGCGGAATGCAACCCAGCCAGTCTGGTCCCGCATCAACGGAGCTTCGAGGCCCGCAATCGAGGCTCGTTGGAATCGTCCGCCGCCTTCGTTATGGAAGACGGCTGGCGATCCCCCAGACGCGGAACCGATCACCAGTTCCTCACGCCCATCCCCGTCCAAGTCGAACCACAGGACGCCCGGACCCGATTGACCGAGCTTCTCCGAAAGCAATGGCTGCAACGCGGTGTCTTCGAAGGGAGTCTCGTGATGCACATGATCCAGCGTCGCCGAAACATCCTCGAAAAGGGCCGGCTCCAGTTTCGGAGCCACCGGCGCGCCGGCGGCCTTGGCGGTCAAGGCCTCATCAATCTCGTAGATCTGGCCGGGTTGAAGGCCCGAGATCACCGAATGGGTCCCGCTGCGCCAGCGAACCTCGATCTCCAATCGGTGATCCACCCCACCCGCGGCGAACGTGCGAATGGAATCGTCCGAGGAAAGGTAGCGACCGCCTGCCATCATCTCCTGCGATTGCTCGGGCACCGCGCCGCCGCGAACCGTGATGCGCGCGCCCAAACCGCGGGTGTTGGGTGTCTTTCCACGAAGCCGCACCGCAACCCGCGGTGCGCTGGCCTCGTTGCGATAGATCCTCGGTGCGGCATTCAGCGAGGTCACCACGACATCGAGGTCGCCATCATTGTCGAGGTCGGCGAGCGCCATGCCCTGGGCAATCCCGGGTTGCTGGAACTGCCACGCCGCGCCGGCGTCCTCAAAGTGCAGATCCCCTCGGTTACGAAAGGCCATGGTGCCCGTGGGAAGTGGAGGGAACTTCCGCCGCGCCTCGAGCACTTCGGCATCGGACAGACGCCGGGCCGCGCGCAGGGCCTTGATCTGGTCCGCGGTGTCGAGATCCCGCGCCGCGCGTTCCATGCCACTGGAAATCAGCAGATCCTCCCAGCCGTCGAGATCCACATCGAGAAACACACACGCCCAGGCCCACTCCGCGGCTTCCAGGCCTGCGTAGTGCGCCGCTTCGGCGAAGGTGCCGTCGCCGCGGTTGAGGAACAGGGCGTTCCGGGGATATTGTGGCCGGGTGTCGAGGTCGCCGATCGGCGGCATCACGGGAGGAACATCCCGCATGTCCTGCATCCGCCGCGCATGACTCCGACTGAGCATGTCAACCACCAGCAGGTCGTCGAATCCGTCGTGATCGACGTCCGCCGCATCCGCGCCCATCGAAAACATACTCGTGTGTCGCAGCGATCGTTTCGGAGCCAGTCGGAAACGGCCATTCCCCTGGTTGATCCAGAATCGGTCCTCGGTCTGAAAATCATTGCAGACGTAGATGTCCGGCAATCCATCGTGATTGAGATCCCGCACCAGAACCGACAAGCCCCAGTCGCGCGGTGGCTGCAGCAAGGGTTGCCCCGACTCGTCGAGGAAGGCTCCCGCGGTGAAAGATAGCGGAACGAAATTGGTTCCCCCCACGTTGCGGAGCACGAGGTCCGGCTGTCCGAGTTCATCGAGAGAACCCCGCGGCCCCACGCTAAACCGGTCGCGCAACTCCTCCTCCTGCGTGGAGCGGCCGTTCAGCGTGTCCAATTCCACCCGGCCATTCACCCGCTTGAACGTGGCCCGCTTGTTGGGGATGTCCATGAAGGCCGACGTGCGGTAGTTCGCGATGTACAGGTCCAGGTATCCGTCTCCGTCGAGATCCCCGACGCCGAGCGACATCGCGCCGCCACCGGCGTTGAAAATCGGAAGAGTTCGAGAGAAATGGCCATGACCGTCGTTCCACAGGATCTGCGTTCCCTGGCCGAGGGAATTCACCACCAGGTCCAGGTCGCCGTCACCGTCGAGGTCGACGAGGGAACATCCCGTGGCGGTCACGCCCTCGAGCGCCACGCCCGCAGCATCCGTGATGTCCTCGAAACGGAATCCACCCAGATTGCGATACAGCGCGCAGCGTCCGTGAAGTCCGCTGAAGAAGAGATCGGTCCAGCCATCGCCATCCACATCCCCGGCCGCAACGCCGGCTCCATTCAGCAGAATGGAATTGGTCAGATGCCGCGATTCCGGCAGGAGATTGGTAAACACGATGCCGCTGGTGGAAGGCGGCAGCAGCGCGAACCCGGAACGATTGGTGGCAACCGTTTCCACCGGCAGGGCCAACGCACGAACCCCCGGTATCGACGTCAACGGAATCCAGTTCGGAGCCGGTGCCGCAGCCAATTGAAATAAGGCTGCCATCCCCAGCAATCCAAAGGACAACCGCAGGCGTTGAAGCACTCGTTTCACGCGATTCAAAACATTCGATCCAGCGACCCGGGCGGACGGGCCGTGTTCCAATAGGTCGTAGCCTTCGAATCCCACTTCCGCTGCAACAAATCCTTCCCGAGGCACCGTAGCAACAGCCCGATGGGCACGATGGCGAGCCCGAAGACCCCGATCAACAAGACCCGGCCCACCACTTGCCCGATGTAGAACCCGACGGTCATTCCGACGCGGTACATCGGTCGAAACAGCCGCGGTCTCGCGATCGCCAGCAGCGCCACCAGCACCACGGCACCGATCGCGAGGTGCCACCCGGAGTCCCCCAAACGACCCTTTCGGTGCAATTGGAACAACAACAACCCCACGGCGGCGCAGCTCGACAGCGAGAACGTCCGCCATTCTTTCGGGTCTTCCTTAAGCTTGGGAGCGAGGGCCATGGACGCGCGTGAGTTCAGTCGGGATTCACATCCGCCTTGCGCGCCAGGGCCGCAGCGGGCTGCTCTCGCCGGTCGAGGAGAAATGGCCCGATCACGAGATAATCCATCTCGGTTCCCGTGAAGCAGCGATAAGCCTGCGTGGGAGTGCACACCACCGGTTCCCCGCGCACGTTGAAGCTCGTGTTAACCAAGACCGGGCAACCCGTCTGGCGGTCGAATTCGGTCAACAAGCCGTGCAGCAGCGCGTTCGATCGCGCCGTCACGGTTTGGATTCGCGCCGAGTAGTCCACGTGGGTTACGGCCGGAATCGAGGAACGTTGCTGATGCAAGCGTTCCAATCCGGTGAGGCTCGGATCCACCGGACGCCGATGCCGCTCCAGAACCGGGGCCACCAGAAGCATGTACGGGGACTCGCAGTTCAGCTCAAAGTACTCATGCGCCCGGTCTGCCAGAACGATTGGTGCAAACGGGCGGAAGGATTCGCGAAACTTGATTTTGAGATTCATGGCCGACTGCATGGCCGGCGATCGCGCGTCACCCAAGATCGATCGATTCCCCAGCGCACGCGGCCCGAACTCCATACGGCCCTGGAACCATCCGATCACTTTGCCCTCTGCGAGGAGAGTGGCCGTCGTCTTCAAAATCTCGGACTCCGACAGCCGGCGAAACAGGGCGCCCTCGTCCCGAAGTGCGGTCGCGATCTCGTCCTCCGTGAACTCCGGCCCCAGCAGACTCCCCGACATGGCATCGGAGTCCTCCGGCAAACGAGGACACGCGCGGGTGGCGCTGTCTTTCCTCAACCCTTGCCAGCCCATCAATGCGGCGCCCAGGGCACCCCCTGCGTCGCCGGCGGCGGGTTGGATCCAGATCCGATCGAAAATACCGGCGCGCTGGATCACGCCGTTGGCGACGCAATTCAACGCCACCCCACCCGCGAGGCAGAGGCTGGAAAGTCCGGTCAGCGCGCGCGCCTCACGCGCGAGCGCGAGCATGACCTCCTCGGTGACGACCTGAACGGAACGGGCGACATCGAGATGTCGCGTTTCGATTGGGTCCTCGGGCTTTCTGGGTGGCCCTTCGAAAAGCGTATGGAAGCGCTCGTTGGCCATCGAGCGGCCGGACAGGAAAGCGAAATAATCCAGGTTCAATCGGAAGGAACCGTCCGGCTTGAGATCAATCAACTCGCGTCGAATCCGGTCGGCGAACCGTGGCTCACCGTAGGGAGCCAATCCCATCAATTTGTATTCGCCGGAATTGACCCGGAAGCCGCAATACGCGGTGAAGGTGGAATACAGGAGCCCGAGGGAATGCGGGAACCGGAGTTCACGAAGCAACTCGATCCCGGCATCGCGCCCCACACCCATCGTGGTGGTCGCGTATTCTCCGACTCCATCGACGGTCAGGATTGCCGCTTCGGAAAACGGGGAGGGAAAGAACGCGCTCGCGGCGTGGGCCTGATGATGCTGGGTGAATTGAATCGGACACGATGCCGGAAGGCCGGGAATCGAATCACGGATCACCGACTGGAGATTCAACTTTCCCCCCAACCAGGACGGCAGCACTCGGAGAAAGTTCGTGAAGCCGCCCGGAGCCGTCGCCAGACACGATTCGAGGAGGCGCGAGAATTTCAGGATCGGCTTGTCGTAGAAGACGACGGCATCGAGTGCTGCAGCTCCAATTCCCCCCCGGTTCAGACAGAACTCAACCGCTCGGGAGGGAAACTCGTCGTCGTTCTTGCGCCGAGAGAAGCGCTCCTCTTGGGCCGCGGCCACGATGTGACCGTCGACTACCAGCGCAGCCGCGGAATCGTGGTAGAAGGCGGAAATTCCGAGGACGTGCGCCATGGTGTTAGAGTCGGGTCAGCTGCGGAGATGGGAATCGGCGCCAAGTTGAGTCCGCCGTCGAATCCCGATCCGACTGAGCGGCTACATGAACGGGTACATAAACGGCGCCAGCGCGGCGCTGGAGCCGAACACGATAATGGCGGCGAGCAGGAGAAGCAGGCAAACCAGCGGCACAAGCCACCACTTCTTTTCCTGTCGGAGGAAGGCGAGGAAATCTCGAATCAGGGCCCACATGGGATTGGATCGGGGCGAGAATCCTTCGGAATCCAGGGAGAGACAACTGAACATTCGTTCCAGTTGCAGGCATCGGCGTCCCGACAGCTGGGTGAGCGCACCGCCCTGCGGCGTCCCGTCCTCGCCCGCAACGCTTCGACGCGTCTTCGATCTCCTCGTCGAAGCCCCTCGTCCGAGGTCGAATTCGCAGGCGTTTCCATCTTGAGCCTGCCGGGACGTTTCCA
>JANXMD010000505.1 GCA_025354845.1 Verrucomicrobiota bacterium
GCCGCCGGACTCCATATCGCTTCGCGGCACCTCACCTCAAAACAGCCTCGCCTCACGGCTCTTCACGGGAGAGGGCCACGGGAAGTCCAAGTTGGGCCCAACTGGATTGCCGTCCTTCCCATACGAGTGAAGCACGCCCCCATCATCTTTGCGATCAAGCCCCACACTCCACAGCTGAAACCAGCCCTCGTCCGTCACCCGATAATGCAGCGCCTCATTGTTCAACGGGTCGAGCGTCACCGTGTCCAGATACGCAGGGACGAGCTCTTTGAGCGACGCGGGGTACTTGCCATTCGCCAATCGATAGCGCTCCAACGCGCAGGCCGTCATCCCGAGACTCGCGGCTGCCTGAGCCCGCAGGGTCTTGTCCATCGAACGGGACAATGCCGGAAGGAGCATGCCGCAAACAAAGGTGCGAGGATCGGGATGACTCCGGACCTCTTGGATGTACTGATCCACCGGATCCCACTTACCCTGAACTCGGCTCCGAGCTTCGAGTTGATTTGGCCCGCGCAATGCCTCGCGAAATGCATTCAGGATTAGTTGGTATCCGTGCATCAACGCGACGTGGTTCATCTGAAACCACCCCTTCGGCAGGAGCACCGAAAGTGCCATTGGGGCCTGGATCCAATCATCTTCACTCGAATTGCTGCCCAATCGGTCTATTTCGAGAATCCGCCGGAAGCCTTCTCGTGCCAAGCGCTCCATTTCAAGATTCCCAATCGCCCGCTCGGTTTCCATGGCTCCGATGATTCCGTCGGAGTAGCTGAGGCGCGACAGGCTCGCCTGGAATCCCTTCAAGTGGGACTCGGTCCATCGATGATCCACCATGCCCTCCCACAGCGCATGCATCGCCAGGGAATCGCACGCATAGCGAACCAGCTGACCAATCAGGAACGAATCCGACTCCACCGCCTCCCCGATTCGAAACGCCATCCGAACGTCGCGCGCCGCGAGGTCCACCTCGCCCAATTCAAGTCGGGCGACCGCCCGAAGTCCGAACACACGGGTCGCGACTTTGAATTGGGAGAATGCGGGCAGGAGGGTGCCGAATCCCTCCTGCATATGAATGGGGTACCGGGATTTGGAGCGGCCTGCAGCGGCCTCGAACTCGGCGAGTGCGGGCTCGTTCCGGCTCAGGGCAATCAGAACATCGACCGCAGGACGTCCCGGTGTGGTGGGAATGGGATACAACTCCTTCAAATGCTCACGAAGCCATTTTGCCGATTGATTGGTCGAGTAGCGCCGAAATTCCTGCGCCCATGCGGCCAGGTCGGTCCGACCATCATGGGGAGTCCGCCGATCCGTCTCCGACTTCGGCGCGTCCGGAAGCGCCAGCCTGCCGGGAAAGCGCATCCAGTTGGTGTCGTGCCATCGGATCGTTCCGCCATTCTGCCCCGCCCCGTTCGTCACCCGGTCATATTCAAAGTGCCTCCAATACGGCGTGGCGAAAAAGTTCTCCGCATCGGGCACGGGTGGTGGAATGACGCACTCCAGGCGGTAGCATTCACCGGCCTTGTCCAACTGCGCCCGCATGGCGCGCACCGCCAACATTCCGCGAACATTCTCGACCGCGTGGAACAACAGCAACGGCGTCGCCAATCGGATCAGGACGTAGTAGGCGGCAGCCGGAACGGACCCTCGCCAGAACCCGCGGCGCGGCCAGGTCGCGTCCCGCTCCGGAGTCGCCGGATCGGCAGCAATTCGCGCGGCCCGCGGATTCCAGCTGAGTCGGGACAGGATGCCCCAGATCAGCCCTGAGGTGGCACCAAGCACGGCGAACACTTTCCACATCCACGGCAGCATGCGGAGCATATCGCCGGATCCATTTCCGAAGAACCACCCGCAGAAAAGAAACCAGAACAACGCCGAGGACACACCGGCGGCCAGCGCGGAGCAGATGAGGGCGACGGCAAGAACCCGAAGCCATGAGTACGGTTTCGCACGATCCGGCATCCAGGCATGGATCCAGAACCAGTGACGCGGGCGCTCGTTGCGCTGGAGGACGTAGTCGGTGAGGGACATTGGGGGGGAGAGGAGAAAGGTTGAACCGTTACAGCGTTGAAGGGTTAAAGGGGGAAGAGTTGGAGCGAAGTTAAGCGAGGGGTGACGTTGCACCGGTAGCGCGAGGCTCCCGCCGAGCGGGCGCGTAGGCGGCGTGCGGTGCGCGCGGGGGCGAAGGAAACCGCGTCCGTCCACCCGGCTCCGCAGGAGCGTCGCCCTACCCACTGCGGGTGGGTGCCGAAAAAAGGACTGCAGCGAGACATAGGCTTCTCCTCTTCAACCCTTCAACGATTCAACGTCCCCACCCCTCACCCGAAATTCGGCCGGTGCACCGCCTTCAAACTACTACGCGGACGGGGCGGGGCCACACGCGGCGGTTCCGCCGGTTCAGGTTCGCGGAGACCAGCGAGCACCATCATTTCGAGACGCACCGCGCGTTCTGCGGCGATCTGCTCACGGCTCAGCGGCACCGTCATTCCGGAGTCCGCCGGCGTGGACGTGCGACACAAGGCGTTCAGCGTCATTCCCACCATCCATACCGCCCCGAGCACCCGCCACGCCGGCGAAATTCCCCGCAGCCAGAACCCGAGCGCGTCCCAGGTCGTCGCGGTGGCGGACTCGCGCCGGATCGACGTCGCCTCACGACTCTGTCGTTCACGCCGCAGCGCATGCAGCACCTCCTCCTGCACGTGGCTCGGTGCGGGCCGCAATCGGCACGCGGCAAGACGTTGTTCGAAGTCATCCAGGTTCGGGTTCATGGCGAAAAACGGTTCGGAAATGTGGCGTTTGCGTCGGGAGTCAGCGGAGTTCCTCGTAAATCGGGCGAAGCAGTTCGCGCAGCTTGTCGATTCCGTAACGATACCGGCTGGCGGCCGTGTTGGGCGGGATGTCGAGGGTCTCCGCAATCGAGTCAAAGGTGAGGCCTTCCCAAAGCTTGAGGTGAACGACCGCGCGTTGGTCTTGAGGCAGCTCACCCAGAGCGCGCGTGAGCTCCCGGCGATAGGCGTCCTCGTCCGGATTTTCTTCAGGCTGAAAAATCTCGAGGGGTTCCAGGCCGGCGGCCTCGTGAACCCGCGTGCGCGACTCGCGACGACGGATCCAATCCACCGCCAAATTGTGTGACATGCGGAAGAGAAACTCGCGTTCCTTGCGAATGCCCCGCAGCAGCGCCGGCTGGCGGGCGAGGGATAGGAACAGTTCCTGAAGCAGGTCACGCGCATCCGATTCGTTTCGGGTGAGATTCACCAGAAACGGGAACAACGCCGCCGAGTGGCGCACGCAAAGTTGTTCGGGTTCCGGGGAATCCATCATCGGTTTCCCTAAAGACGCACGCCGCGACGGAATTTGTCTAATCGGAAACGAACTCGCGCGCCCATCCATTCCCCCGGCTGGCAATTTTTCCGCAACACTGCTAGGCTGGATCGTCAACCAAGGCCTTTGAGTTCGATATCTCTCCTCTCATGAAGCGAATCTCAATTTCAGCAATACTCCGTCCTATGGCAACCCGGCTTGTGCCGCTGATTCTGGCGGCAGGGCTTCCGCTCAGCGCCGCCGAATTCCTCGTCACCGATCTCGGCGCCAACTACCCCACCGACATCAACAATCACGGGACGATCGTGGGGAACTCACCGGGCGGCGCCTTCCTCCACGACGGAACCACTCGAAGTTCTCTCTTCATCAAGGGCACCTATTGGGCAGCGCCCGCCGGCGGTCCGCCGCCGACTCTGTACTCCATGGTCACGGCTGCGGCGATCAATGACGCCGGACAGATCGCCGGGTCCATCCAGCCGGTGCCCGCGTTTCCCGCGACGCAGACGGCTGCACTCACCGACGGACAGGGCGGCGGCCTGTTTTTTTCGCAGGCCCACACGGCGGATGCCGTCAACAGCCTGGGCCAGGCGGCCGGCG
>JANXMD010000525.1 GCA_025354845.1 Verrucomicrobiota bacterium
GGTCCGGCCCGCGAACAGACGATGTTCCTCTGAGTCCTGTCGGTGGTTGTCGGTTTTAACCCATGAGCTCCGAGCCGAAGTTGTCGGCAGCCGCCCAGGCGAGTCTTCCGACTCACGTGGCCATTATTATGGATGGCAACGGCCGGTGGGCGAAGCAGCGGCATTTGCCGCGGGTTCAGGGGCACCGAGTCGGACTGGAATCGGTGCGCGCGGTCATCCGCGCCGCCGGCGATGTCGGGGTGAAGTACCTCACGCTCTACGCCTTTTCGGTGGAGAACTGGAACCGGCCCAAGGACGAGGTCGACACGTTGATGAAGTACCTCGCCCGGTTTCTAAAGAACGAGATCGGCGAGCTCAACCGGAACAACGTTCGGCTCGAGGCGATCGGTCAGATTTGGCGGTTGCCCGAGGCGGTTCAGGAGCAACTGGCGAAGACCCGTGCGGCACTGGCTCGCAATACCGGGCTCACATTGATTCTCGCGCTCAGCTACGGCTCCCGGACCGAGTTGGTCGAGGCAGCCCGGGCGATGGCGGAAAAGGTGAAGGCGGGTTCCCTTGAGCCAGCCGAGATCAATGAGCGGTTGGTGAGCGAGCATCTCTATACGCGGCACTATCCCGATCCCGATCTCCTGATCCGCACCAGCGGTGAGCTTCGGGTGAGCAATTTCCTGCTCTGGCAGATCAGCTACGCCGAGTTCGTGATTACTCCGACCTTCTGGCCGGATTTTCGAAAGGCGCAGCTCTTCGAAGCCCTCGAGGAATACGCGCGCCGCCACCGCCGTTTCGGCGGACTGTGAGCGGGTGTAAACGCTATCGGCCCCGTCGTATTGCGTTCCCATCTCCGGCTGCCTAGCGTTCCGGACATGTCGTCGCGTCGCGGCAATTTTTGTCCGGGATTCTTTCTGTTCCTCCTCGTTGCCGTAGGGAGCGTAATTGGAAGGCTCCAGGCGGTGGAGCTTCCTGCCGTCCTTCGATTGCGGGATGGGCACCGGTTCCGGGTGTTTGAAGTGGCCCGACAAGAGCGCTACGTCCGGGAACGCGACGGGTCTTGGCGGATGGAATTTGCGCCCTATCAAGTCCCGTCCGGGGCGACTCCGGCAGCGGTTCCCGGTGCGATGGCCGCTTCGGAAGCCTTTCCAGTGCTCTATCCCGAGGGACAATTTCCTAGCGTGGACAACCGCCGCGTGCTTTCGCGTGAGGTGTTGGTTCGCCTCGCGGCCGGGGTGGATCCGATGAACGTCGCTGCAGCGGTTCAGGGGGCCCGGTTGAAGGAGGTGCCAGTGTACGCCCCGGGATATGCCCTGTTCGAGGCGGCCAATCCGATTGCGGCCCTCGATCTCGCCCGTGCGCTGGCGACGGTTCCGGGTGTCCTGGCCTCCGATCCCCAACTCGAGAGGCATCAAGCGTTGGAATGGATTCCGACCGGTCCCTTTTTCCAGACTCAATGGTATTTGTCGGCGAATGATGCCAATGGCGGCGTCGCGGGAATTGATCTGGATGTCCTCACGGCTTGGGACCGTGCGCGCGGGGCCGGGCAGATCATTGGCATTCTGGATGATGGAGTGGAAGTCACCCATCCGGATCTTGCGGCCAACGTGCGTCCGGCGCTGGGCTATGATTTTCTCTCCAGCGATTCAGATCCGAGTCCGGTGAAATGGGACGATGGCCACGGAACCGCGGTGGCGGGGCTGGCGGCGGCGGTGGCGAATGACATCGGAATTACCGGTGTGGCCAATCAGGCGGGCATTGCCGCGATCCGGTTGATCAACGGCAGTGCGCTGGGGGATTCGAAAATCGGGGCGGCCTTGGCGCATCGAAACGATGTGATCGCCGTGAAGAACAACTCCTGGGGTGCCAAGAGTTTTTCCGATTTTGCCGATTATGGGCCGTTGG
>JANXMD010000548.1 GCA_025354845.1 Verrucomicrobiota bacterium
GATTTCACGATTGCGCTTTTGGCGTTCGTCGATGCTGCAACAAATTCGGCGGTATTTTCGATGGGTGTGTGAGAGCCAACCGGGACGACAATTTCCATCAAATGACCCTCCAGCCTTCGGCTTTCGAGGTTGAGCGAAGAGCCCTGAATTTGCGCCTCGCTATCCAGCCTTTCTTCGGTGGAAGCAGGAATGAGATTGGTGAATGCCATTGACGCTCTTGGTTGGAAACGAGCCGCGACTAGAGGTGGGTGGATTGCGAGCGCAGCGCTTGCGACCAACGGGGCCATTATTGGGGCTCTCCTATTCATCTCTTTTCTTGGTCCAACAGTGGGCAATTGTCAGGGAAAGGGGATTGGGGAACGGTCGTTTGATCTCCAACGCAGGTGCTTCCGGGTATTCTAGTGAAGGCCGATAGGAAACCTCAGGGGGTCACGGGCGATGTTTTCGTGGGGAAATGCCCCGGTGTGCTTCCATTGGGAACCACTCTTCGCGCTCCACTTTCTGCTTATCGCGGGGATGCCTGTCCGCTGTTCCGCGGGGCGACACAAGCGAATCCAGTTTTCTGATCGCCTTCCGGATGCCAGCAAGTGTGCCGATCAGTCCCATCCAAATCAAAAGGGCCATCCATACGAGAAGGGACCCAGCCAAGATGGCAAGCGGGCCTCGGGTTCGGTTGCGTCGGATGGTCATGGAAGGCGTTTGTTGTGCTCGTTGCTCTGCTAATGGATATCTACGACCTTTTCTTTCGGCTCTTACGTCGAAAACCGTATTTTGGTTCGCGCCACTGCCGATCGATCAGACTGCTTCCTGAGGTCCGTTCCGGTTCTCCGTAACCGTATCGCCAAAACATCGGAGGAGGGATCCGTTCGGTGAGGCCACGGGTTCATCAGAATCGCGGCTCAAGGATCGGGGGCGCAGTTTCTCCAAGTGGCGTCGGTGATTCGACGTTCGCTTGAGCCTCGGAGCATCCAACTGAGGAACAGGAGGAATCCTTTCAACTCTTCGACAAAGCAGCAGTCGAGTTAGGGCAGTTGGCTAAAGACTCAATCCGATCCCGGCCCCGATGCATGTGGCATTCTCTTCGAAGCGGGGAAACCGAACATCCCGAGTGCCGGAGTGCCCCGAGACGAAAAACGCCCGCTGTCTCGTGAGAAACAGCGGGCGTTTGATTTCGGATGGTGGAGCCGACAGGATTCGAACCTGCGACCCCCACAATGCCATTGTGGTGCTCTACCAACTGAGCTACGACCCCACAGCCGAAAGCGGGCGCGAATTTAGAAACTACCGGGAAAGAGTCAAAGGCTTTTCGATGATTTTTCGCCAAAGGAGTTCAACGATGCCAAGCGAGTAAGAATCTCTCGGTCGGCAGGCGGAAAATCATACTTGTCAAGCATTTCACGGGCTACCCAAAGGAACTCCGAGCAGCCTATGGCCTGCAGTTCTCCGGAGGTCCACGAGCAGAGAAAAAAGCGCAATTGCACGGTCTTCGTTGGGTAGCGGTGGATCACCTCGCAGAACACCTCGTGGGGCCTGATCTCGATTCCCAACTCCTCCCGCATTTCGCGTGTGAGGGCTGCCTCCCAAGTTTCTCCGGGCTCTACCTTTCCGCCGGGGAATTCCCAGAACCCGGCCAGATGGGTGCCGGGTGGTCGGCGGGTTATCAGCAACCGCCCCTGATGCACGACCAAGCCCGCTGCCACCGGGATAGGGGACACGGCGGGAACCTTGGAATCTTCCGGCGTCACGCGGAACGCGGTCGGGCAGGGCATGGGGCGGTCACCGTCCGACACTTTGATAGATGAAACCAAGGCGCTTCATTTCGACGGGGTCGAGCAGATTTCGCCCGTCGAAAAAGATGGGAGTGACCATCGATTTGCGAATTCGCTCGAAGTCCAGTTTTGTGAACTGGGGCCACTCGGTCGCAATCACCAAGGCGTCACAACCATCCCCGACGGCATTCATCTCCGGAACATAGGTGGTCGAGCCGTCCTCGGGCAGGAACGCCCGGGCCTTGTCCATGCCCTGAGGGTCGTACACCCGGAGCTTAGCGCCATCCTTCAAAAGGCGCTTGCAGAGGTCGATGGCGGGCGAGGACCGGACGTCATCGGTGTTCTGTTTGAACGCGAGCCCTAGCACCCCGATTTTCTTATCCTTCAGAACCCACAGTGTGTCCTGAATCTTCTTCAAAAAGCGGGCCATCTGGTCGGCATTGATTTGCTGCACCTCGCGGAGCAGTCGGAAATCATAGCCAAGCTGAGAGGAAATGCAGATAAACGCCGAAAGATCCTTGGGGAAACAGGAACCACCGAATCCGAGGCCGGCCTGCAGGAATCGGGGACCGATTCGGGTATCCAATCCCATGCCGCGGGCGACTTCCTGGACATTGGCGCCGGCGGCTTCGCAAATCACTGAAAGCGCATTGGCGTACGAGATCTTCAGCGCGAGGAACGAGTTGGCGGCGTGTTTGATG